>NZ_JAXKVV010000049.1:0-1139 GCF_034296135.1 Aureibaculum koreense | reverse complement strand
TCAAGACCCCTCCGTTAACCCCTCCGTCCTTTATGTTTACGTGAGAATTAATGTTTTCTGCCGGACACCTCCCCTTGAAAATAAGGGGAGGAGCTTTGAATTCTACTTCTGTTTATAACTGTGCTTCAATTAGTGTTTTTAACCCTTCGCCTTCCTACAAAAGTCGGAATCCATCTCTATTTGATTAAAGGGAGGAGCTTTGTATGGTACTTTTATTTCGGTCATATGAATCTTTTTGATAAGCGTCTTAGTAAGGGTCTTGAAACTATTAGTAAAATGAGGCCGATAGAGCCAATGAATCGTAATGCGGGTTCATCTAGCTCTCGGCTCATGTATCGCATGGCTGTTATGATACCTAGAAATAATACAATCATAAATGTCATATCAAATTCTTGTAAGGCACCTACGTGTTTAATTGACCTAATCTTTTCATTTGATAATACTGGTTCTTTACGATAGCGATGGATTAGTTCTGTAATTGCTCGTGGATTTCCATGAGTTTGTTCGTAGATATGGTTTCTGAATAATTCCCAATTTTCGACTTCTAATCCACCTGCCAATTGCTGAATCAATTGCATACTGCATTTGCGATTGAGTGGCGTTAATTTCAATATTTCAAAATCCCATATAAATGAGGTGTCAATTGCTTTTACTGCTCGAGCACCAGCAATAATTATAAAAGCACTTGCCAAACGTTCAATGGTCTTTTTTGCATTCGGTGTTACGCGTGTAATATCATCTATGACCAATATATATTCTTGGGGCTGTACAGATGAGATAATGCTATCACAAAGATGTAATGTGTTTTCACGTTGTATTTTCTTTTTAACCTCATCTATGGTAAACTCATTCCATAAATAAGAAAGTACTGTTTCTTTATCTTTATAGAGGTAGAGTAATATATGAACCAATGATTTTTTTATACTTTCGGTATCATCTAATCTCAGTATCTTTTTATCGGTTTGGATATTTTCTAACAAATGTGATTTGCCCGTTCCGACAGGTCCAATTACTATGGTATTTACGCCTTTGGTAGCATTACTATTTAACAATGCTAATTCTTTATTTCTGCCAATGGTAAAATAAGATTCGGTTACATCTAGGTTGATTAATTTAGGTTTTGGATTGTGATTAAAACG
>NZ_JAXKVV010000048.1:0-1392 GCF_034296135.1 Aureibaculum koreense | reverse complement strand
TACAAGATAAAATTACTGAGATGGTAAACCAACTAACTCCTGAACTTATAAAATCTATCACCAGTTATCAATTATACACTAAAACATTTTTTGAGTATTTTTAAATCAGAAATGGTATTACAAAAGATAAAAGAACTCTCGGAAAAATAATTATAAAAATGAAGTAGTCTTAAAAAAAATGGGAAATCAAAAAGAAGTGGGGCAGATAAATTGGAAAGTTCATTTTTCAACATCTATAGATCAGGTGTACAATGCATTGACCACGGACGAAGGGCGAAGTACATTCTGGGCCGAAGAAGCCAAAGAAATAAACGGTATCATTGAATTCAAGATATTGAATTATCCAGTTTACAAATCTAAAATAATCGAAAAAAAATATCCAAATCTGTTTCAACTAGAATACTTTGGGACCGATGTGACTTTTACATTAAAAGAAACACCTGACAAAGGAACAGATTTGTATATGAATGCCATTACTTTTGACAAAAATACGCAAAAGGAAATGACTTCCGGTTGGGTTTCTGTTCTCTTGGCAATGAAAGCTGCCGTTGACTTTGGCGTGGATTTGAGAAATCATAATCCTGAACGGGTTTGGGAAAAAGGTTTTGTGGATAATTGAAAAATAAAGAATTTTCAAAAGTGATAGTACAATGCGGAATGCTCACTGATTTTATTATAAAAAGAACATAATTAAACATGTAGGATATTGTTGACAAGACAACTCAAAAAATCAACTTTAATAAAAAAGAAATTATGAAAGGAAAAGACTCAGAAATAGTAAAATGTCAAATGATGATACGAAAACCCATAAAGGAGGTTTTTAATGCATTTATTGACCCTAAGATCACAACTAACTTTTGGTTTACAAAATCGAGCGGAAAATTAGAAAAAGGAAAAACCGTAAAATGGAAATGGGAAATGTATGATGCTCAGGACGAAGTAAAAGTTCTGGACATCAATTCCAATAAAAAAATAACCATTTTATGGGGAGAGCCTAAAAGTAAAGTTGACTTTCTTTTTGAAGCATTAAATGAAAATCAAACATTGGTTAAAATTGTTTGTTATGACTTTGAACATAAGGGAAAAGATATATTAGCAACAATGCTGGATTATGCTGGCGGATTTACAACAGTATTGGATGGATTAAAAGCATATTTAGAACATAATATCGAACTAAACTTGATTGCAGATAAATATCCTAAAAAAGTAAAATAGGAACTACGCGAATTAATAGATCTTGAAATAACGAGATTTATTGCCATGGGACAACTAATACCATTTCTGATTTAAAAATACTCAAAAAATGTTTTAGTGTATAATTGATAACTGGTGATAGATTTTATAAGTTCAGGAGTTAGTTGGTTTACCATCTCAGTAATTTTATCTTGTAGC
>NZ_JAXKVV010000047.1:0-1649 GCF_034296135.1 Aureibaculum koreense | reverse complement strand
CCCTTAGATTCGCAAAGTCATTTACATAGAGGTTTTTTATATCATTAGTTAACCCTATTTCGATGAGTTAGCTTCTATACGGGAGAACCCTCAATAATTGTAAATAACAACCAAACCGATAAAGAAGAATTACGTGCAAAATAAAGCTGTTGCTAGGCTTACGTTTTTAAAATCCTTTGTCGGTTACCTCTGAACTGCATCAAATGGAAATAAAGGTTTATGGACCTACTATCAGGGTTTCGATGGTAATTCAGATTATTTAAGCTCATATTGTAAAAAAAATTAATACTTTGATACTTTTTTATCGTATCGCAGGGTCTATATATTGTTGTTCATTATAGAAGCATGTGGTAATATTTTACCTTACTTTAAACCTTCAATGATTATGGACGGCAACCAAACCGATAAAGGTGCATTAGTTGCTTCTCAAAGTTTCGGACTTATAAGAATGATTAAATCCTTTATCGGTTATCTTCTGAACCAGTATCAAATGGAAATTCAGGTTTATAGACCTATTAATAGGGATTAGATAATAACTCAGATGTTCGGTTGTATTTAAAATCATAGATGACATTCTTTAAAACTATTTATTATGAAAAAATCAGACTTTATGTTTTTTATCGGTATAGATATATCGAAACTTACTTTTGACGTAGCCATCATTAATGGCAAAACCACTTCTTCTTTTGTGTTCGACAATAACCAAAAAGGAATCAGGGCTTTTTTTAGATTGTTGAGAAACCAACGTATTGTTTTAGATGATACCTTAATTTGTATGGAACATACTGGAGTATATGGAAAGTTGCTCATTACAAAATTGTTGGAAAAACAAGCCAATTTCTGTGTTGAAATGTCTTTGAGGATTATTCGTAGTCTTGGGATACAGAGAGGTAAAAATGATAAACTGGATGCTATTCGTATTGCACGGTATGCTGTCAAAAACCTTAATGAAATTGAACTGTACAAACCAATACCTGAAGTGTTGGAGAAAGTTAAGGTTCTCATCAAAATCAGGGAACAGCTGGTCCATTTCAAAGCTGACCTGAACAAATACCCTAATGAATTAAAAACCTTTGCACCAGAACTAAGCAAGCTTGCCCAAAAGAACATCAAAAAAACGATCAAATGCATCACAGGTGCAATCAAAAGAATTGAAGCCGATTTACAAGCACTCATACTTTCTGACGAAAAACTTAATACTACGATTGGACTGGTTACCTCTGTTACTGGAATAGGCATCTTTACTGCTTTATATTTTGTTGTTTTTACGAATTTCTTTACTCGGTATCAAAACCCTAAACAATTGGCTTGTTATTGCGGTGTTGTGCCTTTTAAACATACTTCTGGTTCTAGTGTTCATAAAAAATCCAGGGTACATCATATCGCCAACAAAACACTGAAAAAACAATTGCATATGTGTGCTTTGTCCGCTGTGCGTCATGATCCGGAACTTAAAATCTATTATGAACGAAAAGCCGATGAAGGAAAAAATAAAATGCTTGTTCTTAACAATGTCAGGAACAAACTTGTTTTGAGGATTTGTGCCGTTATTAAAAGACAAAAACCTTATCGAAAAATTGTTGCTTAATTTTATTGATTTCTTGTTTAAAATTTTTTTCATTTTTTACTTGGTTTTATCATGGAAATCT
>NZ_JAXKVV010000046.1:0-2366 GCF_034296135.1 Aureibaculum koreense | reverse complement strand
CTTGCTTTGAGCATTCATAAGAGCCTTTAGTTCTGATTCACTCTCTTTAATGTGTAAGTCTATTTGTTTTGCCATAAGGCAATTTACAAATAATTGAGTAAATTAACAAGAGAAATGGTATTACACGGTTCAAGAAACGAACGGACTTTGCCGACCGAAGGTGAGGCAGAGAAAGTGGTGCAAGGCAAATTTCCAATTTGACGGCACGTTTTTGTATGGGGATAATGTTTTGTAAGAACACCGATTAACCTGTTAGCGTGGAGTGCAACGGAACTGGAACGACCTACGGGAGCGAGGGTGAAATATTATTGTGAATCTCTAATATAAAGGTTATCTAGATTTTTATTGTGTGGTTTGAGAATGCTCTTGTTAGTTCAATAATATTTGTTCTTCATTAGACGTTTTTAACCCCTCCGTCCTTCATTCTTGTTAAATCATTTCATATTTCTACTGGACACCTCCCCTTGAATGAGGGGAGGAGTTTAGATTTTGACTTCAATATGGCTTTAGAATAAATCCCTCCTTTTCCTACAAAAGTCGGAATCCACCTACCTTTGATTAAAGGGAGTAGCTTCACGTAGTACTTAAAATATTATTTATTACTTGGGAGTTTGAAAAATAGTATTTCACCTGAAAAATAAATGTTTGGATTCACTTCTTTGTTTAGTAATTTTTTTAATTCATCATTGAGCTTAATCAATGTTTTAGAACTTTTTGGAAAAGCTGATTCCAAATAGCTTTCGAGTTTAATTATTTGATTTTGTGTTTGATTGTATTCAAAGCTATTTAGGGAATCGTTTTGAAGTTTATTCTTCAGGAGTTTTAATTTGGATCTGGAATGGTAATATTTAAAATTGCTGTATTGTAAGTTATCTTCTTCAAGTCCAATTTTATATTGTAGTTCGGTTATTTGAAGTTCTAATTTATGGTTTAAGCTATCTATATATGATGACACAAAATGTAGATTGAATTCATTCTGAAAGTCGAAATAGGTTGCATGATTTAATTTTTCTTTTGTAATTACCTCAACTTGTTGGTTAGCGAAAATCTTTCCTTCAGCAATGAATTTATTTGAAAGTAAATTGTTTAAACTGTCTATTGAAATATTATCGAAATTGAGCGTATTCACAGATAAAACTTCTTTCGTTTTCTTTGGTTTTAAGGAATTTATTATTTGTCCTTGTCGGTCGTCTGACAAATGAATTAGGGTATCACCTAAAATATAACATTGGAATAAATCGGCATAGATTAAATAACCCTTTCCCTTATAATTATTTTGAAATACGTTAAAATCGTAAGTCACATCCAATAAAGTATTTGAATTTTCAAACTCACGATGGAGATGGGTTATATCATTGAATTTCTTATTATAGGTAAACCAGAAACCGTCTTTAAAAAGGTCTTGTAAAAATATGGTTGACAATGAGAATATAAAGAGTACTATTCCCTCTTGTTTCATATTGCCAGTACGAATTCTTAGTTCTACATTGGCAGGAATGACACAGGGGTTACGATAAAAAGGATAGAATAATG
Organism: Aureibaculum koreense; assembly: GCF_034296135.1. Lineage (NCBI taxonomy): Bacteria > Pseudomonadati > Bacteroidota > Flavobacteriia > Flavobacteriales > Flavobacteriaceae > Aureibaculum > Aureibaculum koreense. The sequence continues at coordinate 833 of NZ_JAXKVV010000046.1, read as the reverse complement.
GTATCCCTTGAATGGTAAACATATCCAATAAAAAATGAGAGAAAATAGCAAAAAAGACAATTAATGACAATTGGTGATTATCATTTCCAAAGACTTGAAAATGTTCTAGCATATAGACTATTGTCGTTATTGCAAGTAAAAACAATGCACTATGTGTAACAGTACGATGGCCAAATTTTACGCTAATCCATTTTGCCAGTGGATATACGCTTTTGCCGATGATACTTTTGGTGTGGTCTATGTCTGGTAATAAACTGCAAATGACCGTTGTTGTAATGAACATGGGATTCTCGAAAATATTGGTGTTCCAAAGAGAACAAAAAATACCTGTTATCACGATTCCCCCGGCTATATGATTGGGTGTTGTCATTTATCATTTCTTAGTTGATAATGATTGTTATCTAACTCTTTGATTTCACCCATTAAAATTCCGGTATATGATACTTGACTTAAATAAACTTGTTTGACCACAAACATTTGAGGTTTTATTCTAAGTGCTGTATCATCAAGAATAATCTTATCACCCATCGAAGGTTTTTTAGAGATTTGTAGTTGACCTATTTCTTTATCATTTTGATCAATTAATCTAAACTTAAAAAATAAGTGATCCGTGTGTTCTGCTACAATTCCATAAACTGTGTTGTAAATCCATTTTTTGTACATGATGTTTTGTTTTTAATTAATACTTTGTTGGTATAGTTGATATTTGTTCAAGACCCCTCCGTTAACCCCTCCGTCCTTTATGTTTACGTGAGAATTAATGTTTTCTGCCGGACACCTCCCCTTGAAAATAAGGGGAGGAGCTTTGAATTCTACTTCTGTTTATAACTGTG
>NZ_JAXKVV010000045.1:0-2637 GCF_034296135.1 Aureibaculum koreense | reverse complement strand
TAACGCCACTGGTGTAATGAAAAATCCACCTGATTTTATTCATTTAGCTATTGGCTGTGTAATTATGGCATTTGCTTTTTCTACAATTTATTCAAAATGGGCTAGAGGTATTCACAGTATATCTCAAGGAGCTCAATTTGGACTTTGGGTCGGTATAATGGTAGGTTTTGGTAGTGGTATTATTGATTATGCTACCAGTAACCTTTTAGACTTTCAAGGTGCTTTGGTCAATGGTTTGATTTATGTTGTATTTAATATTATTATGGGTGTTTTGGCAGCCGTTATATACAAGGCCACATCAAAGTAAATATACCAGCTGTATGGTCTAACAAAAAAATCTTCCAATAGTTTGGAAGATTTTTTTGTTTAATATAGTTTGGTTTAATGTTAATTATATTTCCGTACTAGTTTTCAATAGCGTAAGCAATCTGGTCATCTCTTCATTCTGGTTGGTAAAAAGCAATAAAGCCAATAAGGGTAGAGCAATTAAATAGTTAACAAAATTTATACTTAGCTTGGTAATTCTTTTTTTCATTTTGGGTCGGTTTAGCGGTTGATAAATAACTAACGTAAAACTCCTCAGAAAAATTGTTTCAATTATTCAGAAAATTATTGGTAATAACTTAAAAGACCCTGTCATACTGAAAAATATATAATTTTATACATCAATCTCCATTAAATCGTTTTTCAAAACTTTTCCGAATAGCCTCTCTGGTCTTTTCAAGATATTGTTCAACTTGCCTTACTGAAAACCCTTTAATTTTAGCAATTTCTGAAGTTCCGAATTTTTGGTTTACAGATAAATCATATATAGATTTCATTGGTGCTGGCAAATGGTGCAGAATTAAATCAATATGATTATGCATTTGGTTTTGACTTAACTCGAAATTAAGTTTATCGAGCAGTGCTTCCTCAGGATTTTCTTGCACAAAAACATCATCTAAACTGTATTCCGGTTTACGATAAGAAGGATCATCAAATTCCTCTAGCATCATTAAATCGCCATCGCCATCGGTACTAAAATTCTCTTCCATTTGATCCCACTCTATTTTAGAGTATTTTTCGATATTCTTAAAATAAAATTCGTTGAACTCTTCCTGTACCAGAGTATTATCTATAAGTTCATCAGCTTTTTTGAATAACCAAGTATGCAATTCTTCAGAATTGCCCAATTCGCCAATATGTTCATAAGCCTCAATATATAAATTATTAACAAAATCTTCCGTTTTATATTTCCCTCTTGGAAGATTTCTCTTTCGAATTAAATCACCCAGTCTTTGATTTATGTAATTTCTAACATGGGGCAAAACATTTTGAATCAATTTTTTAAATTCATCCTTATCGTTATTTTCTTTTGAGCGTATCAATCCTTCAAAATTGAGCGAAGCCAAACCATAAAGTCCTTTTTTAGTGTTTTTATCTTTAGTTTCCATCTTTCTTATATTTTTATTAAACAAGTTGATGAACTGATTTGTATTTTTTTGAGTATCAGCTATACAACATAAAAATTTCAAATTCTATGCCAAATAGATAAGGAAATAATGGGTAAAAAGGTGACACTTATGTAGAAACTGACAGTCCTTTTAAATAGAAAAATTATTGTATTTTAAAGCCTAATAAAAATGAAAAAATGTCATTTTCATTGTTCCAAAATGTCATTTTGACATTCATTACTTTTGTGTATCTCAACTGTCGGATTCCATTTTTCTTAAAAAAATTTTAAATCAACTTTTCTTTTGCGTTTAACTACTATTTTGGCATTTAATTTGTACGAAATATTTCGATTATTTGAATTAATGTCTAACTTAAAATTTTTACAATTATGAGCAATTTAGCAACAATTAAAAATGGAGGTATGACAACTACAAATGGTCTTACCTTCCCGGCATGGTCATCTTGGATAGATGAAATGTTTAACAGAGAGCTTCCTTCGGTATTAAATTCCAATTTTAACACGGGGATTACGCTTCCCAAAGTTAATATAAGGGAAACCAAAGATGCTTATTTTGTTGATATGGCCGTACCTGGGTTAAAAAAGTCGGATTTTAACATTGATCTTGACAACAAGGTACTGTCTATTTCAACAGAAATTGAGGAAAGCAACGAGCAAAAAGAAGAAAATTATACTAGAAGAGAATTTGGTTATTCTTCTTTTAAACGTTCTTTCTCACTGCCCGAAACCATAGTAGAGGATAAGATAAAGGCAGAGTACAAAGATGGAGTGCTCAGCATTCATTTACCTAAAAAAGAGGAAGCTATTCAAAAACCTTCCAGAAATATTAAAATTTCTTAAACCAAATTATTGGAGGTCGGAAATACCGACCTCCATTTTTTTATTTAGTTGCAAGTGAAATTGGCAAAAAATAAAATAGAGGGCAAGGCTATTGGCCTGGTACTTTCTGGGGGTGGTGTTAAGGGAATGGCTCACATTGGTGTAATTAAAGCCCTTAAGGAACACGGAATTAATGCTGAAATAATTTCTGGGGTCAGTGCAGGTGCCTTGGTAGGTGCACTTTATGCCAATGGGTTGGATGAGAGCGATATGCTTCATTTTTTTCGGCAAACACCTTTGTTCAAATATAATTTTTTATCCATCAACAAACCTGGTCTTTTCGATACGGAAAAATACCATCATTT
>NZ_JAXKVV010000044.1:0-2793 GCF_034296135.1 Aureibaculum koreense | reverse complement strand
TTGCTTTGAGCATTCATAAGAGCCTTTAGTTCTGATTCACTCTCTTTAATGTGTAAGTCTATTTGTTTTGCCATAAGGCAATTTACAAATAATTGAGTAAATTAACAAGAGAAATGGTATTAACAGCAGCTATGGAATGCTTTGTTGTTGACAATAGATTAAATCCTACACATGTAAGTATGTACTTAGCCTTATTTCAATATTGGAACCTTAATCGGTTTGAAAACCCGGTTTCTATCAGTAGAAAGGAAATCATGAAACTTTCTAAAATTGGGTCGTTGGCCACCTATCATAAATGCATTAAAAATTTACATGAATGGGAATATTTAGAATATGTACCGAGTCACAATCCTTTCAAAGGAAGCCTGATCAACATGTTCAATTTAGAAACAACTCCTGTACAAGTGCTGATACACTACCGTTCGTTTAATGAACAAGCTCTAGTACACAACAGTTCGTTTAATGAACAAGCACTAGTACGTTCTAAAACAAATACAAACAATAAACATAGTAAACACAAACGGCAACCACAAAATGTAGAAGAGGTTATTCAATTTTTTAAAGAAAAACAAAATTCTAAAACCGAAGCGGAGAAATTTTTTAATTATTACGAATCAAATGGTTGGAAAGTAGGTGGAAAAACCGACATGAAAGATTGGAAAGCAGCGGCTAGAAATTGGATAATAAAAGCAAATGAATCCAATCAAAAACCGACCAGTTCAACACATGTTCAAAATCGAGACAACTTAAACACAAGCACAAATAAAAATTACAATGAGCCTCTATAAAATAAAAGAACCCGAAAATGAATACATCCTTGGCATCTTAAAAGGGGAACATATTCATTATGATTTCGAAAAAGTCCTGAACTTCCTTCAAACCAAAGGAAAACTTTGTTACGGCAATCATTTCAAAATAGACCAGGCAGATAAATATATCATTTACAAATTGGTCATTTATATGATTGGTGATGAACATAGCTGTTTAGCAAACAATATGGATATCAATAAAGGGATCTTACTCACTGGCCCAATCGGATGCGGTAAAACTTCATTGATGAATTTGGTAAAGTTCTTACTACCAATAAAGAAAAGATATAAGATAATCCCAGCTAGAAATGTTTCCTATGATTTTTATAAAAAAGGTTATGAAACCGTAATTCAGAATAGCAATGCCGGAAGATATTGTTTTGACGATTTGGGTGTGGAACGCTATGTAAAACACTACGGAAATGAATGCAATGTCTTAGGGGAAATCCTTTTAAGCCGATACGATTTATGGGTACAGAAAAAAGTAATTACCCATGCTACCACTAATTTAAATGCCAATGAATTGGAAACATGGTATGGCAACAGAGTACGCTCACGGTTGCGTGAAATGTTTAATCTGATAGCCTTTGATACATCCTCTAAAGATAAACGAAAATGAGATTGTTCACGGTAGTCATATTAGGTTTAGTCGTTTCATTTTCATGTATGGGACAAATAGAATTTGATAGCATTATAAAAAAGTATAAAAGCCATCAATCTCAACGTATGGACACACTCATAAAATTGACCAAAGAAAAGACAGGTACGGCATGGTTAAACCTACTCCCATCGGTCAATCATGATGTAGATAGAAGTAATGTAAATGTGGGTATATCACTATCAAATTTTAGCAACTATTACCAACAAAAACGACGGAATGGTATAGAAATTGAAAAACTGAAAGTGACCATACAAAACCAGCTGGACAATGAACTCATTCGCCTAGAAAATGACTACTTAAAATTGATTTTTGAAAGACAATCTTTAGAAACGGAAATCAATAGTTTAAAACTCAAGACAGAACTTTTTGAATTGAAAAGGTCGCAATTCGAAAACAATAAAATCAACTTAGAATCCTTCCTAAAAATAAAGGAAACCTATCATAATACATTACTGAAGTTAGAGGGAAATCTTGACGGATTAGTATTACGCATAATAAACTTTCAAAATAAAATCAAATCACAAAAGAAGCTCTACTTAGAAACAGAAGTTCTGGCCTTAAAGGAAAAAATCGAATTGCTTAAAAGTAATACTGAACCAAAAGAAAATGAAGAATAACACTATCAATTTTATCGGTAAAGCAGAAACCCAAAAGCTATTGATGAATGTCAAAAACAAAAAGCATAAGTTGATAATTCTCTTAATGCTTGATTGTGGTATGCGAGTATCTGAAACTATTTCATTACAGCTTAAGAATTTTGATTTCAAACAACGAACGGTGAGAGTAAAATCATTGAAGAAAAAGGAAAAAGAAAAGGCGAGAACAATTCCATTATCAGACCGGCTTTACATCGTTTTAGGTGAGTACCTAAATCAATCTAAGCTAGAATTAAAACCGCAAGTCTATCTATTCCCTAGCAATAGCAAACTAGGACACATTAGAAGAGAAACCGTTTGGAAAATGGTAAAGCGTATCACTTCAAATCTAGATATGGATGAGGTGCATCCGCATACACTCAGACATACGTTTGCAACCCATCATTTGGCAGCGGGTACTTCGTTAGAAGAAATCAAAGAAATGTTAGGGCATGAGTCGTATGATACCACGTTGATTTATACAAATATATCAACCAAAAAATTACACGAACGTATTGACCAGGTAACAAAAGAACCACCAACTCTTTGGGAGAGAATTAAACAGCGTTTTAATCACAATCCAAAACCTAAATTAATCAACCTAGATGTAACCGAATCTTATTTTACCATTGGCAGAAATAAAGAATTAGCATTGTTAAATAGTAATGCTACCAAAGGCGTAAATACC
>NZ_JAXKVV010000043.1:0-2842 GCF_034296135.1 Aureibaculum koreense | reverse complement strand
ATTTCCCCAGCGACTTCTTTGGCGATTTCTCCCCTAAAACTGTTTTCTACATAAATGCCTTCACTACCATCCTGATAGTCATAGGCCTTTAATTTAGTGGGCATATGGTCGACATTTTCGATTTCTATCATGGCTCTGTTGGGTTGGAATTTTATAAAACCATAGATAAGTGAGTTTCTGGGAACCAATTTTCCATTAATTGTGGCATCTTTTGTCAACCGCATCCGCAATCGGTAATTCTTTTTGACGACTTGATTGCCATCCACTTCTACATAAATGGCTTCGTCCGTTTTGGACTTCTTTTTTGTGTTCTCGTTTTGTAATGGATTGGAAGCAAAAAATTGCTCGTGCTCCACACCCATTCTTTTTGCCGAAAGGAATTTTTCTTGAATTAACTTCAAGGAATCTTTGGAAGTATTAACAGGTTGGTTATTGGTTTTTGGTTGAGATCCTTTATTGCTGTTTTGGGAATAGTGTAATTGTCCGTTACGGTAAATACTGTCTATGATGCGTTGCTTGTCCTTATCTATAAAATTAGGGTCATACGTACCTGTGGAATCCAACAAGCGTTCGTCATAAATACTTGGGGCATTGGTCTGTCTCACCTCTTTTAAGTCATTGAGGGCATCCAACTTTGATTTGTATTCCTTTTGTTCATCTTTGAGTTCTGGTAAAGGAGCTTCATTATTTTCGATAACGGCTTCTTCATCTTTTTTAAATAAAGTAAAGGAATAAGCTATTATGTATAGTAGAATGCAAACCAGAATCAAAATGAAAACAATTTTCTTTTTATTAAACTTCATAATTTTTAATTTTATTTCAGGATTATGGCTTCGATTTTACTCTTGGATTTTCTTCAACGTTTTTTCAAAAAAGTTCGTGATTAATAACCCGTGTGTATTGTTCGGAAAATTTCTTTCTACATGGATTAAACCTCCGGTGGTCGTCAATTCATACCTGTCAATTACTGTCCCCCGATTGATTTCAAATAAAACCGTACATTCAAACCGGTAGGGCTCTTTTTCTAAATTCACCTTCGATTCAATATGGATTACCTTTTGTACCAAGGAATATTGCAACAATCGGTTATAGACACCATCGGATTTTTTCTGTCTATAGATAGCATCTACGGTACTGTCTCCCAACCAGATTGCTTTTGCCAAATTCTTTTCATAATTACTGGCATCTATATTATAGAAATAGGTATGAAACAACTCTAAATGGGATTTGGCTTCTACTTCCAGATTTTCTTTTTGTGAAACCAATTCCAACGGAATCACATGGCCATCGGTATTGACCATAAAAGCATTGTTTATGGATTGTTTATACACATGCACTACCATAAATACGGAGACAATAGCTATAAGTGCCGCTCCTATGACCACCGATAAGACAATAAATCGATTTTGTTTTAAAAGGGTATAAATATTTTTATAAGGTGTTTTCATTTTGTATTTGATTATTTTTATTATTCAAGGTCCTTTGTTCAATCATCAAATGTGCCTTAGGCACTGAATAGTTTTAGCGTAAATGTTGTCGCCCTACGATAGAGTTTGAACTTTAACAACACGATAAATCCTATCGAACCAAATTCAATCAAGGGTGCGAAATACTGTTCTCCCCAATCCGTTCCAAAGAGATTATTCCAAAAATTCGTGTTGATTTCCGTATAGATGTTATTGATAAATATATTGACCAAGAAAAAAGCGGGAACGAGCATATATACCCCAGCATAGAGTTTAAAGAAATTATAGGCCAATTCCCTGAATTTTTCAAAAACCGCCAAGCTGATGACCAAAGGGAAAAAGGCTTGCATAATTCCCAACAGAAAAAAACGTTCTGCCAAAAACAAGGGATAGATAAACAAATCCAATAGCCACAAGAATACGGCAATGATAAAGGACAATATCCGTAGGCCAAAGAATGGGGTTACCAATGCCTCGTACAATAATGCCATGGCTTTCTTGGCGGCATCTATTATCCCAACCTCCGTTTCTATATCAATATCCTGGAGTTGCAAGGGCAATAAAGCTGGGGCGGTATCGGCATATTGACTTTCTACATTCACTAAGATACTATCAAAAACACCTAACAGTTGCGTAGAGAAAATCACCAAGATGACGATGGCTAAATTCTTTGCTAACTCAGCGGGGGTCAGTCCCCAGGTATAACCTTCTTTTGTGGCAACTCCCTCATTGTATTTCTTAAGGATATTGACCAAAAAGAAGAGTACTGCCAAGGTTTTCATTCCAGCAATGGTATATTGGGAAAAATCACTGTTTTTAATCGTGGTAAAAACAGCATCTATATATTCCAGTCCTATGCTTAACGTGATTATCGACATGTTTTAATATTTTGCTTCCCTATTATTAATTTTGTCCTGCATTTCCCGAAAAGCGATAATTTCACGATAGATTCTCGTTTTTTGATTGATCTCAGCTACCATTTCATTGGATTGTGTTTCTTTGGCTTTAATCATTTCCAGACGTTCCGAATCGGTCATTTTCAAATTATCACTTGATAATATTTCACTGATAAATTGGACATCCTTAATGGCGTTATCGATAATGGCATTAAAGGAATGGGTAATCCGTTCGATTTCTTCGGGCTTGATAAAAGGGGAATCTAAAATGGCCCTTAAATCATCTTTTACAACATTGAATAAGCGTTCATTATTTTTTGCCAATTCTTTTACGGCCTTTAGCTGTTTGATGACATCACTTACCTTTTCAATGCGTTCCTTTTGTTCCTTAAGAAAATTTACCGTTTTTATCAATTTGTCAGTTTGTTTTCCAGCCTCGGTCAACGCTTTTCCCAACTGGACATAATTGGTATGGTCATA
>NZ_JAXKVV010000042.1:0-3029 GCF_034296135.1 Aureibaculum koreense | reverse complement strand
AATTACTGGTTGGTCGTTCCACTGGTTTTTTGTGAAAACAGAAATATTGATGTGATAGAAGGAGCATTGGCTGATGCTCTAGGCTACCAAACCAAAAAAGATTTTGCCGTTGACACCCAAGCATTGATTGAGCAATATAAAAAAGGTGCTTCGGCTGAAACAATTTTTAATACCCCAATTATTACCACTCAAGAAGAAATGGTAAAAAACCGTTTGTTCAATAATGTTGATGGTATAAAATTCCTAAAACATGATGGCGGCTGTGGCGGTATTCGCCAAGATTCTGAAACGCTTTGTAATTTGTTGGCTGGCTATATCACCCATTCAAATGTGGCGGGAGCAACTGTTTTGAGTTTGGGCTGTCAAAATGCTCAAATTTCAATTTTAAAAGAGGCTATTTCTAAGAAAGATCCAAATTTCTCCAAACCTATTTATTATTTAGAGCAACAAAAAAGTAAAAGTGAACGTCATTTTATTGAAGAAGCCGTTAAGCATACTTTTATTGGATTAACCGAAGCTAATAAAATTAAGCGTAAATCTGCACCATTAAACAAATTGGTATTAGGCTTGGAATGCGGTGGCTCGGATGGATTTTCTGGTATTTCTGCAAACCCCAGTTTGGGCTATACGTCAGATTTACTAGTGGGTTTAGGTGGGAGTGCTGTATTATCGGAATTTCCAGAATTAAATGGCGTTGAGCAAGAATTGATAAACAGATGCGAGACCGACGCAGATGCCAAGAAATTTGCAGATCTTATGCGTTCTTATTCTGCAGCTTCCGTTGCCGTAGGTTCTGGGTTTGAAAATAATCCTTCACCCGGAAATATAAAAGACGGTTTAATTACCGATGCTATGAAATCAGCTGGAGCTGCAAAAAAAGGAGGAACCTCTCCCATAGTTGAAGTGTTGGATTATACAGAAAAAGTCACCAAACCCGGACTCAATTTATTGTGTACGCCCGGTAATGATGTGGAAAGTACAACTGGATTGGCAGGATCAGGCTGTAATATTATTGTTTTTACCACTGGGTTAGGCACACCAACAGGAAACCCGATAGCTCCTGTATTAAAAATGTCGAGCAATACGCATTTGTACGAAAAAATGAATGATATTACCGATATCAATGCCGGTACGGTTATCACAGGCGAAGATACTATTGAAAGTATGGGCGAAAGAATTCTAGAACATATCATAAAAGTGGCGAGTGGAGAAATCCCGGCCAAAGCGAATGTTAAAGGTCAAAACGATTTTATTCCATGGAAAAGGGGAATTTCCTTATAAAAACAGAGAAAAATTAATGAATTCATTAAATAGAAAAACTGTATCTGTAAATACGCATACCGAAAAAATTATACAATTTGGTGGAGGTAATTTTTTACGTTGCTTCGTAAACTGGATGGTTCAAATATTAAATGATGAGACTGATTTTAACGGTGGTGTAGTAATTGTAAAACCTACAGAATATGGAAATTATAAACATTTAAAACAACAAGATGGTTTGTTTACTGTTGTTTTAGAGGGTATAAAAAGTGATAAACTGATTGAGGAAAAGAAATTGATTAATAGCATTCAAGATGTTATAAATCCGTACTTAGAATGGCAAAAATATTTAAAAACCGCCAATAATGAAAACCTTCGTTTTATAGTGTCAAACACCACCGAAGCTGGTATCAGCTTTAATCCTGAAGACAGCTATTCAGACGAGCCACCTCAAGAATTCCCGGCTAAACTAACCATATTGATGCATAAGAGATTTCAGTATTTTTCTGGAGATTCTTCCAAAGGGTTTATTGTATTACCATGTGAGCTAATAGAAAATAATGGACACCAGTTAAGGGAATGTGTTTTAAAATATGCAAATCTTTGGCAACTAGGTGTAGGTTTCGAAAGTTGGATTATCAATGCAAATATTTTTTGCAATACTTTGGTTGATAGAATTGTATCAGGTTACCCTAAAAATAGAATTGATAAGTTAGAAAAAGAACTTAATTATCATGATAAATTGATGGTGGCAGGTGAATATTACCATAGTTGGATCATAGAAGCACCTGAAATTGTTCAAAAAGAACTGCCTTTTTCAAAAACTGATTTGAATGTAAAATTTGTTGATAACCTAGAAGATTACCGTAACTTAAAGGTGCGTGTTTTAAACGGAGCTCATACCACTTTGGTTCCTGTTGGTTATCTGTACGGAATTGATAGCGTTAGGGAATCGTTGGAAGATCAGGAGGTTAGTAAATTTTTAAACGATGCTATTTTTAATGAAATTTGTCCTATTTTAGACCTTCCAAAATCCGAAATAGACCAATTCGCTAATGATGTGTTGGATCGGTTTAGAAACCCATATTTGGAACATCAATTGATAAGCATTTCATTAAACTCAATTTCAAAATATAAAACAAGGGTGTTGCCTTCGGTTTTTGAATATATTAAAAGAAAACAAGAGTTGCCCAACCATCTTCTTTTTTCTTTGGCCGCATTAATTGTTTTTTATAGAGGAAAAAGAAATGGAGATTCGATTGCTTTAAAAGATGATAAAAAAGTATTGGATTTCTTTTCTAATAGTTGGAAATCTTATGATAATGGAACAATAAAAATTGATAAACTTGTAAAGTTAGTTTTAACAAATACCAGTTTTTGGGGAAAGGATTTAACCCAGCATGAAGGATTTGAACAATTGATTTTCAATTATTTAAGTGATATTATTAACGAGGGAATGAAAACGACCTTGAATAATTTTGAATCACAACATTAATTAAAATATGACCATTGACGCCCATCAACATTTTTGGAAATACGATACCATAAGGCATGGATGGATAGACGATTCTATGTCCGTTATTCGTAAAGATTTTTTACCCGCGGATTTAAAAAAAGTATATCAAGAAAATGGTATTGATGGCTGCGTTGCCGTACAAGCGGATCAAACATTAAGGGAAACTGATTTTTTGCTGGAATTAGGTAATGAAAACGATTTTATAAAAGGAGTTGTTGGCTGGGCAGACTTGCGAGCGGAAAATATTGATGAA
>NZ_JAXKVV010000041.1:0-4096 GCF_034296135.1 Aureibaculum koreense | reverse complement strand
TAGATCTGCTATTTCTTGGGCAACCGCTTTGGACGCTGTGGCCGAATTTTCATATACTATGGTACCTATGTTTTCAAATCTTTTTTCGAAACCTGTTGCTTTGTCTATGTTACTTTTTAACATTTTAATTATTTAGAAATGAGGATATTTTTGATTAAAAATTATTTCTTTTTTAAGCCCAATTTATGACCCCAAATTGCGTAGTATAGTATAATTGCATAACATGGCAGTAAAATCCAATAGCTACTATTGGCTGCAGTTGACATTGCTTCTGCTTCTGTTACACCACTTGCAATCAATTCATGCTTTCCTGAATCAACCAATCTACCATATAATGGTGGAATAATTGCACCTCCAGAGATAGCCATTATTAGTAAAGCCGATGCTGTTTTTGTAAACTTGCCCAAACCTTTTAACGTTAAAGGCCAAACCGCAGGCCATACCAAAGCGTTAGCAAAACCAAGAGCAGCAATAAAAACAACAGAAGTAAAACCTTCAGTTGATAATATACATATGGAAAAAATAATTCCTAATACTGCACTAATTCGCAATGCTAAACTTTGACTCATGTATTTTGGTATTAAAAATACACCTAATGCATAGGCAGCTACCATGGCCATTAGTGTATAAGATGTGAAAAACTTAGCCTCTTCACCAGGAAAACCTAAGGATATTCCATAGGCAATAATGGTATCTCCAGCAATTACTTCTGCTCCAACATAAACAAACAACGTCAATACGCCTAGCCATAAATGCGGAAACTGTAGAATACTGGTTTTAGCCGTTTCGCCCTCTTTTAATTCTTCTTCAGCCTCCTCCTCAACATGTGGTAAAGGAGCTTTTAAAATTAAAATCCCTAAAACAAATAATACAACTGCCATGGCAATATAAGGGGTTACCACGCTATCAGCCATAGTCTGTAATAATTGTGATTTTTCTTCATCAGAAACTACTTTTACTTTTTCCTTTACCTCATCAATACCAGACAATAATAATGCTCCAAAAATTAAAGAACCAAGTGCTCCTGCCACCTTATTGGCAATACCCATAATAGCAATTCGTTTAGCTCCACTTTCTATAGGTCCTAAAATAGTAATGTAAGGGTTTGCTGCCGTTTGTAACAACGTCATCCCTGTACCTTGAATAAAAATACCTGTTAAAAATACCCAATATGTCCTAGCCTCTGCCGCGGGGATGAACACCAATGCTCCTAAAGCCATGATAATTAAACCAATGGACATTCCTTTTCTATATCCAACTTTTCTAAGCACATAAGATGCTGGCAAAGCCATAACCACAAAAGATATATATGATGCCGAAGCTACCCAATAGGATTGTGCTTCAGTCAATTCGTTAATGGTTTTCATAAACGGAATTAAGGCTCCGTTAATCCAAGTTACAAAACCGAATATAAAAAACAATCCGGCAATGATTGAAATGGCTACTACATTATTGTCGCTTGTTGTATTTTTCATTATAATGATTTTTGTGCCGCAATATGGTAAAGGTTAAATAATAAATGGGGTGTTTTATCGTCTAAATGGTTTGAATTTTATTCATAACAAAAAATCATATTATTTCATAATAATTTTCCATAAAGCTATCTATAAGTTTAAATTGATTTTTTGCACGATTTAAGTTATGTTCAGGGTATTTTGTTTTATAATAAATGTCGCCATTTAAATAATCGGTTAAAAAACGCAGTGCCATTATAAAAATCATTGTTTTAGCACCCAGCGGCAAACATCTTAACTCTATTGGAGATAATGAAGATTTCATTTTCTTTAAGAAGCCTTTCGAATACGCTTTATAATAATCAAAATTAAATTCTACAAGATCTAAATTAGTTTCGTCTTCTGCTGCCGTATTGCAAATAGTCCTAATGGCATCTCCAAAATCATAATGGACTACTCCCGGCATTACGGTATCCGTATCTATTAGGCATAATCCTTTATTTTTTTTATTAAATAAGGCGTTTGAAATTTTTGTATCATTATGAGTAACCCTTAGTTTTATTTCTCCAGATTCTTTTAGATTCTGAATAATATGCATTTCCTCTTTTAAATCGGCTACCAATTTTATATAATCTTTGGCTCTTTCTAACCTTTCCATTGATGCTATCTTTAAAGCTTCCTCAAATTGTTCATAGCGAAAAGACATATCATGAAACTTCGGAATGACTTCTACGAGTTTTGATGCATCAAAATCGCTTGTGAATGTTAAAAATTGACCTAATAAACGACCACCTTCATAAGCTATTTCCTCGCTAGTAACTATTTCATGGGTAACACTCTTACCGATAAAATACATCAAGTTCCAATAGTTTCCATCTTGGTCTTTATGATAGTTTCCATCTGATTTGGTCTTTGCAAAAGCCAGTACACGTCGTTTTAATTTTTTTGGAGGAAGTTCTTTTAGTTTTTCTCGAATATGGTGACTCACCGCTACTTTATTTTCGATTAATCCTGGTACATCTTTAAAAACACCTTGGTTGATGCGTTGTAATACGAAAAATGGTTTTTTTGAGGTTATTACTAAGTAGGTGTCGTTGATGTGGCCTGAGGCTAATTCTTTAAAAGAACGGAATTCACCGTTATGTTGAAATTGATTAAAAACCTTTTTTAATTTTTCTTCTAACATACTACCACAGGTTTTTTGGATATACTCCGTTATCTTTCAATTGTTCTATCGCTTTTTGAACAATGGCTTTATCTTCTTTATAAGTAACCCCAAACCATTTTGCATCAGACTTTAAGACTTCTACCGAGGCCTTACCAGAATTCAATATGTCGTTGACGATTAAAGGCAAATAGAATTCTGCTTTTAGGTTTTCGGTATTCGCTTCTAAAAATTCCTCGAACAATTTACCCCCAAACTCAAAACACATTGGTGTAAATCCCCAAAAATTCATAGAAACAATGGTATTTTTATCAATAGGAATAAATTCGCCATTGTCATCTTTTCGCATTAATTTACCATTTATTTTCTCGATATGAGTGCGTTCGGTAACGTCCACTAAATATCCTTTTTCATTTACTTGACACTCGCCTCTTGATACATAACCATAATCTGAAACGGTATTTTTTAACAAATACGCCATGGTATTAAAATTATAGGAATCTTTATCTTTTTCAGCCAAAGATTTTGCCATTGCCTCAAAAGCTTCTTTACCATAAAAATCATCTCCATTTATAATAGCGAAATTCTCTTTGACAACATCTTTAGCCATTAGGAGTGCATGTCCTGTTCCCCAAGGTTTTGTTCTCTCTGGGTTTATATATTTTTCTGGTACATTTTGCAACTCTTGAAAGACATAATCAACTTTTGCTTTGCCTTCCAGTTTTTTGTTAAATATTTGCTTGAACTCCTTCTCGAAGCTTTTCCGAATGATAAACACGAATTTTCCAAAACCAGCATGAATTGCATCGTATAAAGAAAAATCAATAATTGTGTCGCCCTCAGGTGTAAACGAATCTATTTGTTTTAGTCCACCATAACGGCTTCCCATTCCTGCGACTAAAACTACTAATGTTGGCTTATCCATTTTTAAAAAGTATCTTTAATCCAGTTATACGGTTTTCTTTTAATCCACATGCCCCTTGTAAAATCAGGGAAATCTTGTGGTTCACCGTTGTTTTCAATTGACAATTCTGACAAAGGTGTAATGGCACTCCATGCCGCGGCATCATAGACATCCATTGGGGGAGCTATTTTCTCCTTGGCAGATTCTATAAAAGAGTTTATTACAAAGAAATCCATTCCTCCATGGCCGGCCCCCATTGCATGTTCGCCATACTTTTTCCATAAAGGATGGTCGTATTTTTTTAACCATTCGTCGGCCTTGTCCCATTGATGGGGTTTTGATTCTCCTTCTATATACATTCTATTGCCATCAACTTCCCAAAGTCCCTTTGTACCTTGTACCCTAAAACCTAACGAGTACGGTCTTGGCAAATGGACATCATGCGTTACAATGATGGTCTCGCCGTTTGCCGTTTCTATGGTAGATGTAATCACATCGCCCATTTTAAAGTTGACTTTTGCATTGGGATGGTCTTTACCGCCATGCTCCACAATATAATTGTGCAATCCTCTA
>NZ_JAXKVV010000040.1:0-4733 GCF_034296135.1 Aureibaculum koreense | reverse complement strand
AAGGATTGATAAGAAAAGGGGAAGCAAGGGCTACTTGTCATTTCGTGGGCATTCCAGATGAACAAATCCACTTTATGGAATTGCCGTTTTATGAGACAGGTACTATAGAGAAAAATCCTTTAGGAGAAAAGGATATTAAAATAACCATGGACTTGATAGAAAAAGTGAAACCACATCAAATATATGCTGCGGGCGATCTGGCAGATCCACACGGAACACATAAAGTATGTTTAGATTCTGTTTTTGCCGCAGTTAAAGAGCTAAAACCTAAAAAATTTATGAAAGATTGCTGGGTTTGGTTGTACAGAGGGGCTTGGCAAGAATGGGGTATTGATGAGATTGAAATGGCGGTGCCCATGGGTCCAGATCAGGTACTGGAAAAACGTAAAGGTATTTTTAAACATCAATCACAAAAAGATGGTGTGGTTTTTCAAGGTTCTGATAGCAGGGAGTTTTGGCAACGTGCCGAAGACAGAAACAAAGAAACAGCTGACTTGTATGACGCACTTGGGTTATCGCATTACGCGGCTATGGAAGCTTTTGTAAGATATTGGTTCTAAATATATAATATTTTCTCTATGAAATTTAATAGATGAAGTAATAATGAAAGTGAAGCTAATTATTAATGTAGTTTAATCGTATAATTAAAAACATATTCCCCTAATAAATTTTAAATAGGTAAGAATATGCTATATTCAGAAATTATAATTAAATTCAAGGAGCAATTAATTGCAATTAAAAAAAACTTTCCTAAACACCTAGATCAGGCTAATATTGGTTGTATTCTTTGCACAAAAACACTTAGTAAATTACAAAAATTTATTGAAAAGAATGGTTTCAAAAATTCAGATTTAGAAATTCATTTTTTTAAAAATGAGAAGGTGCTACCAATGAGCAATCTTATTTATTACACAGAATTACGATCATGCGAATTACGTCTGCCAAAAATTGGAAAAGAAGAGCAAAAAGATTTTCTGCAAAATCAAATTTATAAAGTCAATCAATTCTTTGATAAAAATACAGATTTCAATTTTTATATGGAACAGGGGTTAATCCATTTTGATAAATATTATTTTACCCGTAAATACGCTGAAAACGGACTGCTTGTCAAAAGCTATCCTTATTATAAAAACCCTACATTTAGTACATCTCATGATGGCGTTTGGGCACGTTTAAGAGGTATGTTGCTATATGCAGAATATCTACAAAATAAAATTGAATTTTCAGATATTGTTATTGGAGCAAAAAATGATCTTGATTTAGTATGGACAGGATCATATGCTGCCTTCGTAGAGATGATATATGGGCTTCAAGCACTTGGGTATTTTAACAATGGAAATAAAGATTTGAATCAAATAATTGAAGTTTTGGGGAATTTTCTAAATGTTCCTACCGGTAATTCTTCCCGAACTTATAATGAATTGAAATCCCGAAAGAGTTCTCGTATTAAATTCTTTGAAGAAGCTGGTCAGAAATTATTGAAAAAAATGGATGATGAAGATGCTTTTTAGCCTCAGAAAAAATCCGAACTCGGTTTACACCCTGTTTTGTAAAATAGTTAGATTTTGAATTCCTATACTGAAATATTCACTTCTTTTCAGAGGTCAAATTGCCATAAAACTCAACAAAAAATAGAAACGTTAAAATTGTACCGAACTCGGTTTGGACTCTGATGAAATCTCATCAAACTACTTCAGATTTGCAGAACGAAACACAAAATAAATCAAAACCACGTTCTACAAATGGCAGCAACAATCATTACAACCGAAGATCTGCACGAGTTTAAATTAGAATTACTCGACGGCATCAAATCATTACTTAAAGACAATCCGCAAAGCATACCCAAAAAATGGCTAAAGTCCGCTGAGGTTAAGGAATTCTTAGGAATATCACCAGGTACATTACAAAACTTACGCATCAATGGTACTATACCATATACCAAAATAGGTGGGGTACTCTATTACGATTACGAAGACATTTGTAAAATCCTGGAAAAAAACAGAATTCATAATTCGAAACAATGAACTATATCAAACTGTTAACAGCAGCTATGGAGTGCTTTGTTGTTGACAATAGATTAAATCCTACACATGTAAGTATGTACTTAGCTTTATTTCAATATTGGAATCTCAATCGGTTCGAAAACCCAGTCTCTATCAGTAGAAAGGAAATTATGAAACTTTCTAAAATTGGGTCTCTGGCCACGTATCATAAATGTATTAAAAATTTACACGAATGGAACTATTTAGAGTACGTACCGAGTCACAATCCTTTCAAAGGAAGCCTAGTTAACATGTTCAATTTAGACACAAGTTCTGTACAAGCTCTGATACACTACCGTTCAGATAGTGAACAAGCTCTAGCACACAACAATTCGTTTAATGAACAAGCACTAGTACCTTCTAAAACAAATACAAACAATAAACATTATAAATACAAACGGCAACCACAAAATTTAGAAGAGGTTAATTCATTTTTTTTAATAGCGTGCACTGAACAGAATCGAAATGAAAATTCAAAAACCGAAGCGGAGAAGTTTTTCAATTACTACGAATCCAATGGTTGGAAAGTGGGTGGAAAAACCGATATGAAAGACTGGAAAGCGGCGGCCAGAAATTGGATAATAAAAGCAAATGAATCCAAACAAAAACAGACCAGTTCAGCACTTGTTCAAAAACGGGACAACTTAAACACAACCACAAATAAAAATTACAATGAACCTCTATAAAATAAAAGAACCTGAAAATGAATACATCCTCGGCATCTTAAAAGGGGAACATATTCATTATGATTTCGAAAAAGTCCTGAACTTCCTTGAAACCAAAGGAAAACTTTGCTACGGCAATCATTTCAAGCTAGACCAGGCAGATAAATATATCATTTACAAATTGGTTATTTATATAATTGGTGATGAACATAGCTGTTTAGCAAACAATATGGATATTAATAAAGGGATCTTACTCACGGGTCCTATCGGATGTGGTAAAACTTCATTGATGAATTTGGTAAAGTTCTTACTACCAATTAAAAAAAGATATAAGATAATCCCAGCTAGAAATGTTTCCTATGATTTTTACAAAAAAGGTTATGAAACCGTAATTCAGAATAGCATTGCCGGAAGATATTGTTTTGACGATTTAGGTGTAGAACGCTATGTAAAACATTATGGGAATGAATGCAATGTTTTAGGGGAAATCCTTTTAAGTCGATACGATTTATGGGTACAGAAAAAAGTAATTACACATGCAACTACCAATTTAAATGCCAACGAATTGGAAACATGGTACGGCATCAGAGTACGCTCACGATTACGAGAAATGTTTAATCTAATAGCCTTTGATACATCTTCTAAAGACAAACGAAAATGAGATTGTTCACGGTAGTCATATTAGGTTTAGTCTTTTCATTTCCGTGTATGGGACAAATGGAATTTGATAGCATTATAAAACAGTACCAAAGCCATCAATCTCAGCGTATGGACACACTCATAAAATTAATCAAAGAAAAGACAGGTACGGCATGGTTAAACCTACTCCCATCGGTCAATTATGATGTAGATAGAAGCAGTGTAAATGTGGGTATATCACTATCCAATTTTAGCAACTATTACCAACAAAAACTACGGAATGGTATTGAAATTGAAAAACTGAAAGTGACCATGCAAAATCAGCTGGACAATGAATTGATACGCTTGGAAAATGAATACTTAAAATTAATTTTTGAAAGACAATCTTTAGAAACGGAAATCAATAGTTTAAAACTCAAAACAGAACTCTTTGAATTGAAAAGGTCTCAATTCGAAAACAATAAAATCAACTTAGAATCCTTCCTGAAAATTAAGGAAACCTATCACAATACACTATTAAAATTAGAGGGAAATCTTGACGGATTAGTATTAAGAATAATAAACTTTCAAAATAAAATCAAATCACAAAAGAAGCTCTGCTTAGAATCAGAAGTTTTGGCCTTAAAAGAAAAAATAGAATTGCTTAAAAGTAATACTGAACCAAAAGAAAATGAAGAATAACACTATCAATTTTATCAGTAAGGCAGAAACCCAAAAGTTACTGACAAATGTCAAAAACAAAAAACACAAGTTGATAATTCTCTTAATGCTTGATTGTGGTATGCGGGTATCTGAAACCATTTCATTACAGCTTAAGAATTTTGACTTCAAACAACGAACTGTAAGAATAAAATCATTGAAGAAAAAAGAAAAAGAAAAATCACGAACAATTCCATTGTCTTATAGGTTATACATTGTCTTAGGTGAATACTTGAATCTATCTAAATTAGAATTAAAACCGCATGTCTATTTATTTCCTAGCAATAGTAAACTCGGACACATTAGAAGAGAAACGGTTTGGAAAATGGTAAAGCGTATCACTGCTAAGCTAAATATGGATGAGGTGCATCCGCATACACTACGACATACATTTGCAACCCATCATTTGGCAGCGGGTACTTCCTTAGAAGAAATCAAAGAAATGTTGGGTCATGAGTCTTATGATACCACATTGATTTATACAAATATCTCTACCAAGAAATTACAAGAACGTATTAACCAGGTAACAAAAGAGCCACCAACTCTTTGGGAGAAAATTAAACAACGTTTTAATCACAATCCAAAACCTAAATTAATCAACCTAGATGTAACCGAATCTTATTTTACCATTGGCAGAAATAAAGAATTAGCATTGTTAAATAGTAATGCTACCAAAGGCGTAAATACC
>NZ_JAXKVV010000004.1:0-228804 GCF_034296135.1 Aureibaculum koreense | reverse complement strand
CTTGCTTTGAGCATTCATAAGAGCCTTTAGTTCTGATTCACTCTCTTTAATGTGTAAGTCTATTTGTTTTGCCATAAGGCAATTTACAAATAATTGAGTAAATTAACAAGAGAAATGGTATTAGTTCGTGCTAAACTAAAACTAATATTTTGCTTTTTGGGTACGAAAAACCGCAATATTTCATCAATAAAACCGCAATATTTTACGGTCTTTACCGTAATTGGGTTGCGGTTTAGACCGTAAGTAAGATTATATGGTTCTCGATACACCACGCAAAAAAAGCGTGGCACTCGAACTGACAGAGTCCTTATTCCAAATCAGGCTTCTGCCTGTTGGCTTTCTTTTCGGCTCGTTTCTTTTTAGTTTTTAACCGTCTTCTAATCGCCGCTTTTGAAGGTTTTGTAGCTTTTCTGGGTTTTGGTTTTTTAAGCCCGTTTTTTATGATTTCTAAAAAACGATTAATGGCAATTTCTTTATTTTTATGTTGACTACGACTTTCATCACAAAAGAGTATCAACACATTTTCTTTGGTCAGTTTAGTTTCTAACTTACTTTTTAACACTTGTTTTTGCTCATCGGAAAGTTCGTCAGAATTTGCTAAGTCAAAAGTTAATTCGATTTTGGAGGAAACTTTATTTACGTGCTGCCCGCCTGCTCCGCCGCTTCTAACTGCTTTGAATGAGAGTTCTTTTATCAGGTTTTCGGTATTCATCTTTTTTTAAGTATCCTCCAAGGTCTTTTTTTTACATTGTATGTATTATTTCGACTTGACTTAATTATAGACCTACATGGTTTTTGAAACCTTGCAGGTTGTATGTCAATTCAATAGCCACTATTGCTATCGTAATTTTGAGTTTCTGTATTCTGATGTAAAAAGTGCATATCTAAATCCTCTAAATTTTTTGAAAAACTGTCTAAATTGGTACGTTCGGCTAAAATTGCTTCAATTGCTTTTGTAGCGGTTTTAAGTCTTGTTCGTTTATCGCCTTTTAGCAAAATATAAGGTCTGTTATACTTTTTCAACGCATTTTCAAAAGCATTAAACATTTCTAATCGTAAATCGGGTTTATCACGCAAATCATCAGCTTCCCAAGGTGTATCAATATAGGTTAATAAATATAAATCGTAGCTGTTTTCAATAGCCGCTTCATCTAAAAGTGGATTTACAAACCCTCCATAATATTCTTCGGAATATACTTTAGTTTCGAGCAGATCGGTATCGCAAATCAATACTTTATCCGCTTTTTTAGCCAATTTATTTTCAAGTTTCATTTGACCTTCAGCAATAGGTAATAAATCGGAATTTTCACAAGTTTTACGGTAATTGTTCCATTTATCTTGTAAATATTCACGTGCATATTCAGGCACCCAAACTGTGTTATAATAGCGAGCCAATTGTTCAGAAAGCGTTGTTTTGCCTGTTGATTCAGGACCGAACAAAACTACTTTTACAATGTTTGCATCTTTGTTTTGTCTAAGCTTTTTTTCCATAAGGCATATCCTTGAAAGGCTAAAATTAAGAAAAATGTGTATTGTATGCCTGTAAATCCATAGCCTTTTACAAAATAAAGTGGAATAGAAACAATATCACCAACTATCCAAAATATCCAACTCTCTACTTTTTTATTAGCCATCAACCACATAGCCGCAAAGAAAATACCTGTTGTAAATGTGTCTAAAAACGGTGTGATTTTTCTAAAATCTTCCAAACTTCCGGAAGTCATATTGGTTATAGCATAATTGATACTATCGGCAAACCCCAACGAATTGGGCATAACATCATAGTAACGGTAAACTACAACAACAAAAATAGATGTAAATAAAAATATGCCGATTGTTTTCAGCTTATCTTTTTTCTTGGTTCTGGTAATGGGAAGTGTATCTTCGGTACTCGTAATTCTCGACCACATTAGCCAACCATAAACACTCATTAACGTATAATAAACATTGATTATCAGATCTCCATAAAGATTCCATTGCGATAATAAATACACGTAAATTCCTGTACTTATAATTCCAGTAGGAAAAACCAGTATATTTTCCCGCTTGGCATAGATAACACTAATTACACCTAAAAGAGCAGCAACAAACTCCAAGATTATATTTAAGATCGTAGCTTCTTGATATGGTTCTAGAAAAAAATGATAAAGTGTATCCATAGCTTAAATAGTATTGAACCATAAATTGTCCTCCTCAAAAGCATTACCTACAACCACTAAATCAGCACCTGCATTATAAGCATTATTCAATTGCAGTTTGGTTCTTATTCCACCACCCACAATAAGTGGAATGTTCAATGCTGTCTTTACCGATTTTATAATTTCCTCAGACACGCTCTCTTTCGCTCCTGAACCTGCTTCCAGATAAATCAATTTTTTACCAGCATATTGTCCTGCGAGAGCTGTATTCACAACTAATTCAACATTCTTTTGCGAAATTGGTTTAGTGTTGCTCACTTTTTGAACTGAAGTTTCTACACCGCCATCAATTAAAATATAACCTGTAGGTATTATTTCCAACGATGAATTTTTTAGTTTGGGAATTGATTTAACCTGTTGATGAATTAAATATTCGGGATTATCGCCCGAAAGTAATGATAAAAACAACAGAGCATCTGCTTTATAGGTAATCTGAGTATAATCGCCTGGAAAAAGAATAATTGGTAATTGCGTTTCTTTTTTTAATGCTTCAACCAATTTTTCGGTCAATCCGTTTTGGACGGTACTTCCCCCTACAAAAATTAAATCAGCTCTTTTATTGAATTTTTTTGAAAGTGTAGATATGTTTTGCAGTTGCACTTTATCGGGATCCAATAAAATAGCTAACAGTTTTTTGCCTTTCTGGATATCATCGTTTATGTATTGGTAAATGTTCAAGTGATATTTTATAAAAAGCCAAATATACGGATTGAAATTTAGCTGTTAGTTGATAACCTCATCTAAAGCATAAGTACACATAAATCCTTCAAACTCTAGAAAATAAATACGATAGGTGCTTTTCTTCTTTTTATAAGTAATGGTGGCGGTTGTTTCAGTATCTTCAAGAGTAAAGTCATCTACATAAATATGCTGTAAAAAACTCAATCCTTCTTGCTCATAAATTTTGTAAAGCGACTCCTTAGCTCCCCAAACTATGGTCAATTTTCTTACCAGCTCATGTTCGTTTTCAATATTTTTATAATCATCAACAGTAGTAAATTTATGAGCAATTCTTACAATTTTATCACGCTGTTTTTCAATATCAATACCTACTAGTTTGGACTTACTAATAATTATTCCAGTAAAAGTAAAAGAGTGTGTAATTGAAATATAATTGCCATCTTTTAAGTGAGGTTTTCCCAATTCATCATAATAAAGGTCAGAATCCACATAACCTGCTTCAGCCAACAAATGTCTAATACTCATAAATCCTCGTTTGTGCAACTCAGATTTCATCCCATCTACTCGATTCTGACAGTTTTCAGTAAGTTCAATTCCTTCGTTTAGTATTTCAATAGATTCTTCAATTTTCCAAATCAATACCTTCGTGGTTTCATTGACTTTTAGAGTTTTATAAAGCGGCATAGATTTATAAAGTTATTTTGTAACTTTGCAGTCGAATTTTAATTGTAAAAAATAAACTGAATATATGAGTACCAAAACAGCAACATACACACCATACAAAGTTAAGGATATTTCTTTAGCGGATTGGGGCAGAAAAGAAATTGAATTGGCAGAGGCAGAAATGCCTGGATTAATGAGCTTGCGTGAAGAATATAAAGACGAACAACCCTTAAAAGGTGCTCGAATTGCGGGCTGTTTGCATATGACAATTCAAACCGCTGTGCTTATTGAAACATTAACTGCCTTAGGTGCAGAAGTTACTTGGAGCTCGTGTAACATTTTTTCTACACAAGATCAAGCTGCGGCTGCAATTGCGGCAACTGGAGTACAGGTTTATGCTTGGAAAGGTATGACAGAAGAAGAGTTTAACTGGTGTATTGAGCAAACCTTATTTTTTGGTGAAGATAAAAAACCATTGAACATGATTTTGGATGATGGTGGAGATCTTACAAATATGGTTTTGGACGAGCATCCTGAATTGGTTGGAGAAATCAAAGGACTATCAGAAGAAACCACAACTGGCGTGCACAGATTATATGATAGAATGAAAGAAGGTACGTTAACAATGCCTGCTATAAATGTAAACGATTCCGTTACCAAATCTAAATTTGACAACAAATACGGTTGTAGAGAAAGTGCTGTAGATGCAATTAGAAGAGCAACAGATGTTATGCTTGCAGGAAAAAGAGTTGTAGTTTGTGGTTATGGCGACGTTGGTAAAGGTTCGGCTGCATCTTTTAAAGGAGCTGGTTCTATTGTTACCATTACAGAAATTGATCCTATTTGTGCTTTACAAGCTGCAATGGACGGTTTTGAAGTTAAAAAACTGGAAAACGTTGTAGAAAAAGCAGATATTGTTATTACCACTACGGGCAACAAGGATATCGTAACTGGAAAGCATTTCAAAAAAATGAAAGATAAAACGATAGTTTGTAATATCGGTCATTTTGATAATGAAATTGCTGTAGAATGGTTAAACACTAATTATGGCGATACTAAAGTGGAAATCAAACCTCAAGTTGATAAATATACAATTGACGGCAAAGATATTATCTTATTGGCCGAAGGACGCTTGGTAAACCTAGGTTGTGCTACAGGACACCCAAGTTTTGTGATGAGCAATTCTTTTACCAACCAAACTTTGGCTCAAATAGAATTGTGGAAAAACCACGACAAATATGAAAACAAAGTATATATGCTACCTAAGTATTTAGACGAAAAAGTAGCACGTTTACACCTAGAAAAAATTGGTGTTGAACTGGAAACTTTAAATGAAGACCAAGCAAAATACATAGGTGTCGAGGTAGAAGGCCCATATAAACCAGATTATTACAGGTATTAAATATTGTAAACAATAATTTTGAGTGCTTATTTTAAGGGAAGTTCTTTTAATTATCTTTGCAAAAAATAAACTATTATGAATACAATTTTAGTTCCCGTTGGCTCTCCTAGAAAGGCTTTGAATACATTACAGTATGCCATTGATCTAGTTCAAGGAACGAATGTAAAAATATATTTGGTTAAAGCTTATGGTGTAACCAAAGTTGCGGGTAGTTTAAAGAACATGGATGACTTTTTAGAAGCCGAAGCCAATCGCGATTTAGAGAATGTTGTTGCCCATGTTGATAAAAAAGGTGTTGAAATTATTTCTAAATCTATTAGTGGAGACGCAAAAGAAATTATTAAGCGTATAGCTAAGCAGTTAGAAATTGATTTAATTATAGCAGGATCTAAAAGTGATAAAAAAATATTTATTGGGAAAACACCTGGATATTTGATTAAAAATACGGACTTACCAGTTTTGTTTGTTCCTAGAAATTATCAATTTAAAAAGATTAATACTATTTTAATGGCCATAAAATCTGGTGTTATTTCCCGTAGGGATTTAATGTCACCATTAAAAGATATTTTGAACTTATATAAAAGTAAGTTAGAATTATTGAGAGTAATAACGGCTGACAGTACAGAGGAAGATGCAATTTTGGATAGCGAGTTAAGTAAGTTAAAATCAAATTACTTCACGTCTGAAAACGAAACCATTTACGAAGGTCTTAAAGAAAATATTGATAAAGTTTCGCCCGATTTAATTTGTGTAATCAGACGTAAACGCGGTTTTTTCAAACGTCTTTGGGAAAATGATAAAATTTATAAAAAAGACTTTGAGAGTAAATTACCTTTGTTGGTTTTAAAAGGGTCAGAGTAAAAAATTTGGGGCATTAGCTCAGTTGGCTAGAGCACTACGCTGGCAGCGTAGGGGTCATCGGTTCGAATCCGATATGCTCCACAAATAAAACCTTAAAAAAGTAAACTTTATGAAGTGAGAAAATAACAAGCTCGCTTGATTATTTTTGAACGAACAAAGTTTTTTAAGGTTTTTCAGAATGGGATTTTGAGGAAAACTTCAGTAGTCCGATATGCTCCACCTTCGCCCTCCGAAGCTGTTTCGTCAGAAACCATGAAGGAGGGCTTTTTACTTTTAACTATACATTAAATTTATTCATCCATTTGAAGGGCTTCGGTGGATAAGATCCACAAATTAATTCATTATCTAAATTAAGATTTTGGAAGGAATAAAAAAAGGCGACACCACAGGGTGTTGTGTTTTATATTTGCAGAATGGGATTTTATTCGGATTAACGAAGTTAATTCATTTTGTCCAAAAATTTATTTCAAAATAGCAATTATAAATTATAAACAATAGCTATTTTTTGCTTTTCCCCTCAATCTTCCCTATATTTAATATTGACATATATAAAAAAGACAAATGAACAATCTAAAAAACAAAGTAGTTTATATAACAGGAGGTACAAAAGGGATTGGGTTAGGTGTTGCTAAATGCTTAATTAATGTAGGAATGCGTGTTGCCATTAGTGGTAGAAATATTGAGACTGTAAAAAGAACAGCTGCAGAACTAGGTAATGAAAATCAAGTTTTAGCAATAGCATCTGATGTTTCTAAATTAGAAAATGATGCCATAGCAGAAATATTGACAAAATGGGGGCAATTGGATGTGGTATTAGCCAATGCTGGTGTTGGAAAATTTGCACCAATCGATGAGCTTTCAGAATCCGATTGGGACGCTATGATAAATACCAACCTAACAGGGGTATTTCACACCTTGAAAGCATCCGTAGAGGAATTAAAAAAATCAAAAGGATATTTTATAACGCTGGCCAGTTTAGCAGGTACAAATTTCTTTGCTCAAGGTGCCGGATATAATGCCTCAAAATTTGGGTTAGTAGGCTTTACACAAGCGGCAATGCTAGATTTACGTCCTTACGACATTAAAGTTTCAACCATTATGCCAGGTTCTGTAGCCACTTATTTCAACGATAATATACCTGACGAGGGTGATGCTTGGAAAATTCAACCCGAAGATATTGGTAAACTGGTACTGGATTTATTGACCATGCACCCACGTACATTGCCAAGTAAAATTGAAGTCAGGCCTTCAAGACCAGATTTGAAGTAGAATAAAAAAGAGGACTCATTACAAGTCCTCTTTTTCTTGTGGGTAATTTTCTAATGATTGATTTGGAGTTTTAACGCGGTAATTTTATTCAGAAACAAGGCGTCGAAAACGGAGTTTAGCATGGCTAAATGAGTATTTTGACAACGCAGTAGCTGGAAAAAAGAACAAGCTAAAGAACAAATCGAATTGTTAGAAAGTACCCCTAATTAAAATAACGGAAAATATTAAACGTGTTCACCCAATTTATGATGTTCATCAATTAACGGTCCGCCTTCAATAATTTGCTCTGAGGCTTCATTCGCAAATTTTTCAAAATTCAGATGGAACGAGTGTGCTAATTGTATAGCTTTACTGATATATACCCCTTTTTGTAACCAAGTGTTCATTGGGTCTAACAATTCAGTTGGTACATTTGGGCAATATTTAGGCATATATAGACCAAAAATTGGATGTTGCTCTAGTTCCACATTATCCAATTCCCCTTTTAATATTGCGGTAATCATAGCTCTTGTATATTTTAATTTTATACGTGAACCAACACCGTAAGGACCACCTGACCATCCTGTATTAATCAGCCAAACATTTACGCCGGCATCTTGCATTTTTTTACTTAACATTTCTGCATACACTGTTGGATGCAATGGCATAAACGGAGCTCCAAAACAAGCAGAAAATGAAGGCACTGGTTCTGTAATTCCTGCTTCTGTACCTGCTACTTTAGCGGTATAACCAGAAATAAAGTGATATGCCGCTTGACCGGGCGTTAACTTGGAAACAGGAGGCAATACACCAAAAGCATCCGCTGTTAAAAAGAAAATATTTTTGGGATTATCTGCATAACTTGGTTCTTGAATATTATCAATATGGTAAATAGGATAACTTACACGTGTGTTTTGTGTAATTGAGCTATTCATAAAATCAACTTGTTTTGTACCTTCTTTAAAAACTACATTTTCTAAAATGGCACCAGGCTTAATAGCTCTAAAAATATCAGGTTCCTTTTCTTCGGTTAAATCAATAGCCTTTGCATAACACCCACCTTCAAAATTAAAAATGGTGTCTTCAGCAGTCCAACCATGTTCATCATCGCCAATTAATTTTCTGTCTGGATCTGCAGAAAGTGTTGTTTTACCAGTACCAGACAAGCCAAAGAAAATTGCAGTATCGCCATCTTCTCCTACGTTAGCCGAACAGTGCATTGGCAAAACATTTTTATCAGTAGGTAAAATCATATTCAACGCAGAGAAAATACCTTTCTTAATTTCGCCCGTATAAGCCGATCCGCCTACCAAAGCAACTTTTTTCATAAAGTTTAAGATTGAAAAATTACCTTGACGGATACCGTATTCAGCTGGATTTGGACATACATAACCAGGTGCACAAAGTACCAACCATTCTTCTTCAAAGTTTTCTAATTCTTCTGCATCTAAACGTAAGAACATATTATAAACAAACATATTTGACCATGGATATTCTGTTACTGTCCTTACATTCATTTTATATTTTGGATCTGCACAAACTGCGGCATCTCTAATATATAACTCTTTACCGGACATATAACTTGAAACTTCTTCGTATAAACGGTCAAAATTTTCAGGCGAAATGGGTTTGTTTATTTTGCCCCACCAAACACGGTGTTTTGTGTAATCATCCTTCACCAAAAAACGATCTTGAGGCGATCTCCCAGTAAATTTACCAGTATTAACCGCTAACGTTCCGTTCTCTGTCTCAACTCCCATTCCTTTTTCTACGGTAATTTTCTGTAATTCTTCCGGACTGAGATTGTAATGCGGTTTAACATCCTTTAAACCATACTTTTCTAAGTTTAAATCTTTTTTGATTGTTGTTGAATTTTCCATATTATTTTAATTTAAAGTTCTGTATTTAATGTTATTTTAAAAGGGCCATATTATTGGCACCATAATTAATGTTATTATAAAAAATAGTAATAGTAATGGTGTCCCCACTTTTAGGTAGTCCATAAATTTATATCCACCTGCTGTCATAACCATTGCATTGGTAGTTGTACCTACGGGCGTTAAAAATGCGGTAGAGGCACTTATTGCCACGGCTATCATAAAAGGTTCTGGAGATATTTGTAAGGAAGTGGCCGCCAAAATAGCGATGGGTGCCATTAAAACGGCAGTGGCACTATTGTTAATTACTTGGCTAAATGTGGTTGTTAATAAAAAGATTCCTCCCAGTAAAAGTATTGGATGAACTGAACCCAAATATGTCACTAAATTATTGGCTATGAGTTGTGCAGTACCCGTTTTTTGCAAAGCAACCCCCATAGGTATCATGGCAGCAATCATTACTACACTTGTCCAACTTATACCCTTGTAAGCCTTGGAAACTGGCACACAACCCGTTAGCATTACCACGCCCGCACTTATCAACGCAGCAATTGAACCTGGTAAAATATCAAAAACCAATAATATTACCATTAAAACAAGAGCCGCCAAAGCTACATATGATTTGAAAGTTAAATTAACTATGTTCTTCGCCATTCCTTCTGGGCTACCGCAGATAACAATGTTTTCGTGCTGTTCCTTCAATGCTTCAATGTCTTTCCATGCACCTCTAATTAAGAAGGCATCACCCGCTTTTACAACAATTTCTTTTTCCAAAAGCGGTTTGCTATTACGGGAACCCGCTAGCAATTGGATTCCAAATCGTTGAAAATATTCACCTAACTTGTATTTTCTTCCTACTAAGAACGATTGCGGTGTAACGATAATTTCGGTCATTCCAACCTCCTGATTCAACAGATTATTTTTTAATTCATCATTAATTGGTTCTAATGGTAATAATCCTAATCTGAATTTAATCATTAACCTATTGATAGCTTGGGTATCTCCTTTTACAGTAAGGATATCGTGATATTTCATTTCCGTGCCAGAAGTAGGAAACTCTATAAAAGGCTCTACTCTTTTCAAAACGCTAGGATGGCGTCTTTTTAAACGAATAATTGAAACATTAAAATCTTTTTCAAAATTCCATTCCTCTATTTTTGTATTGATTAATGGTGATACGGAACGTACACGTAGTCGGTAGTACCCCTCCTCGATTTTGTACGATTCTATCCACTTATGTAAGGTTGATTCAATATTAACAGGTTTATTGTTCGTCTTATTTTTTGGTAATAATTTGAAACCTACATATCTAAAATAAACAATGGCAATTATCAGTAAAGGCAAACCAATTAAGCCAAACTCAAAAAAGGAAAATCCATTGTATCCCGCTTCAAGCAAAGCGTTACTGGCAATAATGTTTGGAGGTGTACCTGTTAGAGTTAATAAACCTCCTGTATTAGAACCAAAAGCAACGGGCATTAATATTTTTGAAGGCATGGTACCAATACTCCAAGCCGAGGAGATTGTCATTGGCATTAAAGTTGCCACTGTACCCGTGTTGCTTACAAAGCCCGACAACACGCCAGACCCTAATGTAATTATTACAAGTAGCTTTGGTATGCTTTTACCTGCCCAATTCACAAATTTTTGACCCGCCAGTGCCGTCCACCCTGTTTGAGAAAGTCCTTCACCTATTATAAAAAGAGCTGCAATCATTATAACGGTAGGATTGCTAAATCCGCTCAAGGTTTCGGTAGCATCTAAAATTCCCGTTAGAAAAAGGCTAATCATTGAAATTAATGCTACTATATCTGGTGGAAATTTGCCCCAAATAAATAAAGCAATGGTAACCGCTAAGATGGAAAGCATTAAATAAATCATAACTCTAGTTGTAGTTGAGAAACTCTTATTAATGGTTTTTAATTAAACCTTTAATATCTACAACAAATTTATGATGATAGCTCTTAAAAAAGTATGATATATATCATGGGGCAGGAACTATTTTTATGCTAACTTTTTACGAAAACGTTTGATCTTTCAACTATTTCAAAAAGATGGTGCGGTAGTTTATTTTCTTCCCAAGGGTGTTTGCCCCCAAAAGTATGATTGGCATTTTCTACAACATGTAGTTGGCTGGTTTTACACCATGAATGTAAGTTTTTGGCTTCATTTAATAATACGGTTTCATCATCCGTACCATGAATTATTAAATAGGGAATTTTTAAGTTTTTTACTGCGGTTTTAATATACAATCTGTCCTTATTTGCTACAAAATTTTCATAGAACTGATAATAATGTGGCATTTGCTGCTTGGTTCTCGAATTTTCAATATAAGAAACACCATGCTTTTTCCAAAGATCTAAAATTTCACCTTTAGGAAATCTAGCTCCATAATCAGAGACCCCTGCCCAAGTAATTACTTTGCTGATCCGCGTATCTTCACTAGCTTTGATGGTAACTATGCCTCCACCTCTAGAATGGCCAATTAAGGTAATATTTGAAATATCAACTTCATTTTTATAGTAGTTATCCGCCAAAACCCAATCTATTACCGACGCTAAATCATCCAGCTCTTTTATAAAATTATTTTGTCCAAAAGCTTCCAAATCGGGAAAATCAATAGGTTGATTTACCGTACCTCCGTTATGCGAAAAGTTGAATTTGATAAAGAAAATTCCATTGTTGGCAAAGTGCTCTGCAACCAAATCCCAACAGCCCCAATCTTTAAACCCTTTATAGCCATGTGCAAAAATAACAATGGGCTTAGGTTGGTTATTTTCAATATAAAATAGATCTGTTAAAATGGGTTTTTGATGCTTGCCACTCAGTTGTATATTTCGTTTAATTATCATGCTGTAAATGGTGATTCTTTTTCCAAAATAGGAATGTTAATGTCAAATATTTCTAAAAACAGTTGCTTCAATTCAACTTTAAAAAGCTCAATACTTTCTTGTGTAACTAAGCCTTTATTTATTTTTAAAAAACCTGCTTTTAAATTTTTGAAAGAAATAATTCCACTTTCTAAAGGTTTCTTCTCTAAATTTTGACCTATCGATTCAGAAAATAGTAAGGCATAAAAAAGTACTTGAAATGCTTTGTTGTGTTTTTTATAATCTTTAGTTAATAATGACCAGTCTTTAATATTCAAATCGGTCTGGGTTACTTTTCCTGTTTTATAATCTATAATTCTCGTTATTCCGTTGAGTTCATCAATTCTATCTGCTTCACCAACGAGTTGAATAGGGAAATCTATCCCCTCAATTTCTATTTTTAAATTTAACTTTTGCTCTAGAGCTAAAATTTTTATCTTATTGCCCTGTTTAATCTGTTCTAATTCCTGATTTAAAAAATTCCTCACGAACTGTTGAGCCACATTATAGACCAATAAATTCTTACCCGTTGAAATATTACCGTTACGATACACTTCCTTAAACCATTTCTGGACTTCTGAGGCAACGTTTGCTTTCATTTCAGTAATTGCCTCAACAGATAAATTTTTGCCGACGTAAGGCTCGTAAAACGCCTCTAACGTTTTATGGATAATCGTCCCTAAAGTATTCATCGCAATTGTTTCTTCAACCTCATCTATTTCTTTTATCTTAAGTATTTTCTGATTGTAAAATTCCAAGGGATTTAAAATATAATTGGTTAAGGTAGAAGCTGAAAATCCTTTTTCCGCCAAATCTTTTAATTCTTTATGGACAAACTCATTTTTTGGAATAACCTTAAACTCATTAGTTGTTTTTACCGTTTCTGGGCTAACCACAAATTTTTCCACCTCGTTCTTTTTGAAAATTTCCAATTGGGTTAAGAAACGGCTTAGCTCACCAGAGCCATAACTGTCTGCTTCGGTATTATAAAGGGCATAAACGTTTTCTGCACGTTGCAACAACCTAAAAAAGTGATAGGCGAAAATGGCGTCTTTTTCTTTATAAGTAGGCAAACCTACTTCCCTTTTTACATCAAAAGGAATAAATGAATTGTCCGATTTGCCCGCGGGTAAAATGCCTTCGTTCACTGAGGTAATAATGATATTTTTAAAATCGAGCACACGGGTTTCCAATACTCCCATAATTTGCAAACCCGATAAAGGTTCACCTTGAAAGGATAGCTTTTCAGTTTTGAGCATCTGGTTATAAAACATGTTCAACGTTTTAATATCAGTTATATGCCCAAATTTTTGATTAAGATTTGACAATTTCTGAAAAATAGTATAAAAACGGAACAAATACTCCTTTTCCAGTTTCTCTAAGTTGGCGTTTTCCTTTGAAAGTTCAATAAAACGAATACAATTTTTTATGGCTGTATCGGCCTTATTTTCCCAATTATCGAATAAAAAAGAAAGTTGAACAAACTCTGAGTCGTTGCCTGATAATTTTAATAAGCTCGATTTGCCAAGGTAAGTAAAGTTGTTTTTGGCAATGCTGTTCAGCAAACTGTCAATGACAACCGGGTCATTAAAAAATGATTTTATTTGAGGATGGTTTAACAACGCCAACAATTCCTTGTAATAAAAAGCTCCGTTTTTATGA
This sequence comes from Aureibaculum koreense, assembly GCF_034296135.1. Lineage (NCBI taxonomy): Bacteria > Pseudomonadati > Bacteroidota > Flavobacteriia > Flavobacteriales > Flavobacteriaceae > Aureibaculum > Aureibaculum koreense. The sequence goes on along the minus strand of NZ_JAXKVV010000004.1, from coordinate 215,342 downwards.
TGGGCTTGTAGTTTAAACAAATAATCAAAAACGTTACCTAACGGGATATTTTTGAGTTCATAGCCCATAGTAATATTTACATTTTCAACTTCTTTGGGCAATGAATTCAGTGACGCCGACAATAATGATTCTTCTGCCAACACCAAGGCTGTATCTGTTAAGTTATCTGCTTCAGCCGCTAAGTCTTTTAAAAGTTCACCCGCATATTTTATTTGTGAAATATCTTTGGGCGTACCTATTATCTTAATGTTCTTTTTATCTGAAAAATTATCTGAAGTCCAATTAAAAGGGTTTGTATTAAAATAGTTCCATTCGGTTTTATACTTATGTATAAAAGTTGCTACCTGTGGGTTGTGTTGCTCAAAATACGTGTCAATATCCCAATAAATAGTCGCTAAATCGTTGTCCAATAAATTTTTGAAGATGTTCTCTTCTGCTGTATTAAGGGCATTAAAACCAACTAAAACAATTTTATCGGATGTGTTGTTGACATACCATTGAATATTTGCCTCGGCTTCCCTATACTGCATCCCTTGATAACCTATTTTGTTATCTAACAGATGAGCGTAAAGTTCATTATAATAATTTTCAAAGTTTGCATAAAACTGGACTTGTTTGGATATTAAATCGGTTATTTCTTCCCCTTTGAGTAAAGTTTCTAATCTCTTAATATCCGTAAGGTAAGAGAACAGATGTTTTGTATCAATTAAATTTCTGTCTATCTCGTTAAAGTCTTGCAGTAAAAGTGGAGCCCATTTGGTGAAATTTTCGAAGCTTTCTAAAGTATTCTCTGGGGTTAAGCGTTTGTAAATGGTGTAGAATTCAAATAGTATTGAAGTATTATCAATGGCACTGATGTTGGATAGCTTTTCAATAAATTCTTCAATACTAATTATTTTAGGAAGAATTAAAGTTCCTGACAGTTGTTCTTTTATACTGTTTTTTAAAAATGTTCCAGCTCGTTTACTGGGCAATACAAAGGTAAGCTCGCTTATATTTTCATTTTTAGTGAATATGTCTTTTACAACATCATTTAAAAAGCTCTGCATATACCATTGTTTACAGCAAAGTTACAAAGAACTGCCTTAAACCTTTTGTATTTAGGTAAAAATAATATCATAAAAAAAGCCACCCCTAAATGGGATGGCTTTTCTATCTATTAATTTAAGTTAACTTAGTTAGATAAGTTAATTTCAACTCTTCTGTTTTCGGCTCTACCTCTTCTTGTATTGTTATTAGAAATTGGTTTTGTTTCACCGTAACCTTTAGAAGTTAATCTATCAGAAGCAATACCTTTTTCAAGTAAGTAATCTAAAACAGATTTTGCTCTTGACTCAGATAATTTTTGGTTCAATGAATCAGAACCAGAACTATCAGTATGACCTTCAATATGGAAATTAGAATCTTTAAATTCTTTCATAATATCAGCAATTAGGTCTAATTTCTCAGCAACACCTGGTTGGAAAGAAGATTTACCTGTGTTAAAGTAGATAGCTTTTGCAAACTCATCTAATTTAGCTTTAGCCTCTACAGTAATTACTTTTTCAGGACAACCTTGGTTAGAAGCAGGACCTGCTTCGTTAGGACAGTTATCATCTTTATCGAATACACCGTCGTTATCAGCATCTGGCCAAGGACAACCGTTGTTCTCTTTAGGACCAGCTACATCTTTACACTCATCGTCTTTGTCATATACTCCGTCACCGTCAGCATCAGGACAACCATTATTTGCAGCTGTACCAGCTTCATTTGGACATTGATCGTCTTTATCAGCAACACCGTCACCGTCAGCATCAGGACAACCGTTTAAAGCAGCTAAACCAGCAACTTCTGGACAAGCATCGTCAGAATCTTTTATACCATCACCGTCTGTATCAGGACAACCGTTGAAAGCTTCAAGACCAAAAACTTCTGGACACTCATCATCTTTGTCATAAACTCCATCACTATCAGTATCTTTTCCACCAAATCTGATTGTTAAACCAGCAGCATGTTGGAAATGAGGCATTACATTATCTTCATCAAACGAATGTTTGTAAGCAGTTTGAACATTAAGACCGATAAAGTCGTTAAACCAAAAGTTAACACCGAGGCCACCATTTGCAGTACCTGCACTGTTATCATCAATAAATTGGTAACCACCACCGATGTGAACATAAGGCTCAAACCATTTACCACTAGTAAATGCATACCTAATGTCTAAATCTGCACCAATGTAAGATAAATCGTTAGCGGACATATCTCCTATTTTTTCAATTTTATTTAGAGAACCAGCTAAACCTAAAGAAAAACCGCTTCCTAAATATCTACCCACTCTAAGTCTAGAGATAGAAGGAATAATATTGTAATGGTCGTCAATGTTTACAAACTCGTCAAACCATCCTCCCATTCCGGCTTGATTTGTAGGATAAAAATCTACTGCGTTAGCACCAAAGTCTATAGACCAAGGGTTGTTTTCGTCTTGTGCATTCATGCTAAAACCAACAAAAAGTGCAACTACGAATAAAACTTTTCTTAAGTGTTTCATTTTAATTAATTTAAATTATAGTTTCTGTTTTTAAATTTGTTGCAAATATACGAAATATAGTATATATGCAACTTTTAATTGTTATTTTTTTAATAATAGAGATAACTAACGTTAAATGTTTAATAATATTACAATATCTAATAAAACGTTGCCCTATTGTCTTCTATATCAGCAAATTTCTTTAAAGCACTATACACTTTAGCCCCCTTAGCCTTGTTAGCATTTTTTACCGCAGTAATTGAGCTAGCATAGTTTTCTAATGGCTGTGGACTATCTTTTTTAGTGATTTTAGCCGCAAAAACACCATTTTTAGTGTCAATATCGGTATAAAGTACATTTTCTTTTAGAACCACTAACGTAGAAACAATCTCTTCTGCCCTTCCGATTCCAGGTAAAGTAGGACTTCCCAAAGAAACCGCCTTAGAGGATTGTACATTGGTGTTGAACGATTTTGCAATATCTTGCAAATTATCGCCTTTCATTTGCTCTTTTATTTTATCCGCCTTCTTTTCATTCAGTAATTTAGTTCTAAGAGTGGCTTTGGCAGCACCAATATTTAATCCTTTTTTGTGCTTTGCCGTTAGTTTTGCAACTACATAACCACCATCAACATCAAAACGTTTAATATTATTAACTTCAGTCTCTGGATCAAAAGCCCAAGTAATAATTTGTCTTTGGTTGTTTAAATTAGACACTCTTTCGTCCATGGCTTTTAAACCAACGGCAGGTTGTACCGTTAAACCTTGCTCTTTAGCCAATTCCTCAATATCTTTTTCATCGGTTATTTCTGAAGCAAAGGTTTCCGCCTTTTGATAGGCAGCACTTTCGGTTTCATCAGATGCTACGATTTCTCTAGCAAACGTTGCCAATTTTACATTTTTTTGAAGATTTTTTTGTTCTTGGATATCAATAATATGGAATCCAAATTGTGATTTTACCACACCCATATCACCTGTTTTGTTTTCAAAAGTAAAATCTCTAAACTCGGGCACCATGGTTTGATATACAAACCAATCTAAATCGCCTCCTTTTGCTCCACTTACTTTGTCAGAAGATAATTTCTTGGCCAAATCAGCAAATTGAGACTTGTCTTTTTTTACAACAGTTAAAAGGCTATCAGCCGTTGCTTTGGCCTGAGCTTCTGTTTGTGTTATCGAAGGATCGTTTGTCGCACCCAAAAAAGGAATTAAAATATGACGGGCCTTAACCGAATCTGGCATTTGCTTTACCGCCACTAATTTTGTTACCTTAAAATAATTACCTTCTTTATAAGGCCCGTAAACATCGCCAACGTTTAATTTAAAAACTGTGTCTTTAATAATTGGGCTTAATTTATCTTTTGTGTAAAAATTATTATCTAAAGGTAAGTCGGATGGATTGTTTCTAAAAAAGTCTTCAATGTTCTCGGCACTTGATAAGCCTTTAACATTTACATTTCCTTTAGCCGCTGAGCTGTATTCTTCTCTATCATTTATTATTTTTTCAACTTCCGCTTTAATCGCAGCTTCGTCTTCTGGTGATGCTTTAATATCGAATTTTACAAAACTAATATCGCGAGAAGCTTCTGCTTTATAATCGTTAGGATGGTCTTTTACGTACTGCTCAATTTCACCGTCCGTTAAGGTGACCAAACTATCCGCTATATAGGTATATGGTACGTACACATATTCTAAATCTAGTTTTGTGTTGTCAGCCATATAATGACGTTCGCCTTCTTTAAAAGTAGCACCTAAACCCGATGAAACAAGGTTGTTGTAAGTTCTTAGCTCTAAATTGTTTTTAATGTTTCTTTCATAATCCAACCAGCTTAACCAAGCCTGTCTATCTTGTTCGGAATCGTCTTTTGCATCTTGTAACGTGGCAATGTATTCTTTAAATTTATCCTCATCAAAAAGTCCAGCCTCATTTTTAAATTGTGGACCGTTTTGCACAAATGGTTGCTTTAAAATTTCGTCCCAAACATCTTTTTCACCAACGGTAACACCAGATTTTTCCAATTGGTGTTTATAAACTTTCTCTCGCACCAAATTTTCCCAGGCCATATTTACATATTGCATATTGCTGCCCCTACCGCCTGACATTGCTTTTTGCTGCTCTACCATTTGTGCAAATTCTTCGCGACTTATGTTCTCGCCATTAATTTCTCCAATTGAGTTTGATTGACCTCCAAAACCACCTCTGGTAAAAACATCACCAATTACAAAAGAAAATAATGCCAATGCAATTATGATGATTAAAAATAATGAACGTTCTCTAATTTTAGATAAAATTGCCATTTTAATTATGTATATATCCTGTTTATGATTTTTATTATTTAAAGTCCTGAATTTAAAAGAACAAGCCTTAGTTTAAATTCAGTCCGCGAAAATACAAAAAAAATGAAAGATTGGGGAAGTAAAAAGTGAATTTATTTGATAACAATAAGATGCCTAATCTTCTTTAAACAGTACTTTAAGGTAAACCTGCTCTATTTTAGACGAAGAAACTTCAAGAATTGTAAATTGAAAACTATCAATTTCTATAATTTCCTCCTTTTGCGGAATGTTTTCGGTAACATCAACAATTAAACCGCCAAGTGTTTCATAGGCATCGCTTTCCGGCAGGGTTAAGTTATACGTTTCATTAATATAATCCACCTCCAAACGGGCAGAAAACTCAAACTCCCTATCGTTGATCTTTTTTTCTAACAGTTCTATGGTATCATGTTCATCTTCAATATCACCAAACAATTCTTCAATAATATCTTCTATGGTTATTAAGCCCGAGGTACCGCCATATTCATCAATTACCACAGCTACGCTTTTCTGTTTTTTAGTAAGATCGTTCAAAATATTGTTTATCATCATCGTTTCAGGTACGGTTTCTATGGGCAACAACAAGGAACGTATCGTTTTAGGATTTTTAAACAGTTCAAACGCATGTATGTAACCAATAACATCGTCTAAAGAGTCTTTGTAAACAATTATTTTTGACAATCCCGTTTCAACAAATAAATTTTTTAAGTTTTTTACGGAATCTGTTACATCAATGGCAACAATGTCCGTTCTGGGTATCATAGCGTCTCTTGCACGTACATTGTGAAAGTCTAGGGCATTTTGAAAAATCTGGATTTCTGAATCCACTTCATCATCAGAAATTTCTAACTGTTCATTGATATAATCTCCTAATTCTGCTTTTGTAAATGCCAGTTGCACATCGTCTTCTCTAGTATTGAAAAATACACGCAGCACAAAGTCGGAAATAACCATGATAAAACTTGAAATAAAATAAAACAGTAAAAAGAAAATATAGGCTGGTATGGCAAATATTTTAAGCGTCTCATTGGCGTACACCCTAAAAATTGCTTTGGGCAAAAACTCTGCGGTTACTAAAATTATTAATGTGGAAATTAGGGTCTGAACCAATAAAATAACAAAATCGTTATATAAGTAAGGGGCTAAGTAAGGCATTAATAGTTCGCCCATAAAGTAACCATAAACTACCAGGGCAATATTATTACCAACCAGCATAGTTGTGATAAATTTTGATGGATTGTTAGTTAATTTTGTCAATATTCTTGCGAGGAAAGTGTCTTTTTTCTTTTCTAGCTCAATGTGCATTTTATTGGCGGAAACAAAGGCAATTTCCATCCCCGAAAAGAAAGCGGATAATAAAATTGAAATAATAATTATGATAATTTGTGATTCCAAATTTTAATTAATTAGCATTGATAACGTGAATATTTTCTTGTCTGTTGTCTATATACCTAAATCCGCCTTTACCAAAAAATCCAGGTTCTTCTAGCATAATTCTTATGTCTCTATCCCACTCCTTAATATGCACCGTAGTATTTAATTCTATGGCATAAGCGGTATTTTTGTATAACGGATAATCACCTCTTACGGGTACACCTTCTTGAGCGTCCCACATACCGATAGTTGGCCCTGCCGAATGCCCATAAGTTCCCAACGGATGCGTGTAAATTGAAGGTTTCAACCCCATTTCTTTTGCCTCTTTTAAGGATTTTAATAAAATTTCGTTGCCCGTTTTACCAGCTACAAAATTATTGGTAAAAATATCTTGCAATTGATTTCCTTCTTTAAAAGCTTCAACTAAAAATATAGGCACTTCAGTTTCTCTGTCATTTAAAACATAGGCGTGTTGCTGGCAATCGGTATTGAGCCTTAAGTAAGTAATGCCAAAATCACAATGCAATAAATCGCTTTTTTGGATGATATTTTCTGGTGGACGCTTAGAAAAAGAAGTAATATGACTGCCCAATTTTTCGTTATTGCGTTGAATATCTACGGTGGGATGAAACCATGTCTTTAACCCTAAATCATTTACTTTTTGACGTAAAAACCATACCACATCATCAGTTGTGGTCTTGCCAGGAGTTATTACTTTTGTGGAAAACGCTTCGGCAATAACATCATGCGTTAATTTAGATAGAAACTCAAAAACTTCCATTTCTTTTTCGGTACGTGTTTCTATCCAAGCAATGGCCAATTTTTCTGCCGATACAATTTTTTTATTGTAAGTCTCGGGCAACGCGGTCGTAAACCAATCGTAATCCGATTTTACCAAGCCATCGGCAATTGCAAAATGGGATGACATGTTCAACCCAATTTTAGTTGGGTTTCTCTCTTCAATTAGTTGAAAAAGTGCTTTCCATTGGTCGGGTTGTTCCTCCTTGTTCCAAGCCGATTTAATGTTTTCGCCAACATTATAACGGGCAACCGCCAACTTTTCAATAGTGCTTTTTTCTTTGTTGCGATAAAAAACCAAAACCGTTCTTCTTCTGGCATTTAGCCAAGTGGATGGCAACATTGTTCGCATTACAGGATCTTCGTTGTATTCTCTGGAAATGAGAATCCACATATCAATTCCAGTTCTATCCATTAAATTGGGAAGTAGATTGTCAAACCTATCTTTAAGTATGTTATCAATCACATCTGCCCTTTCCCTTAAAGGCAATATTTGTGCATCTGAAGTATAATGGAAACTTAAGTTTAAAGATATAATAAGTAAAACAATTTTAATGTTACTCATCTTTTTTCTTTTGATAATGACCAGATTCAATCTTTTTTCTAAAATGTCGTTTAAAAAAGTACATAAACACCGCTAACACGGCAAACGCCAATAAAAAATAGGAATTGTTGCGTTCACCAGGCTGATTGAACCTATAAATGCCATCAACCAATAAAATGATACCGATTACCAAATATCCGTATTCAAAAAAGCGTCTTAAATTTTTCATTGTATTTTTATTTTTACCCCTCCGTCCTTTATGTTCTGAATAAAATAACATAAATTTCGTTGGACACCTCCCCTTGAAAAAAGGGGAGGAGCTTTGTTTTCGCTTTCAAAACAAACTATTGTTCAACTGAATCTGTTGCTACGTCATTATTTTCTTTTACATAGACCACACCACTGATATTATTCGTAATTACTTTGGTTAAATCTTCGTTAGATTCGAACCCAACACCTTTTATGGTATCTAATTTAGTATAAAGTCTAAAAGGTTTTTCAGTATAAATATAGTGTGTATTTTGATCCCAAAAAAGTTGATCTGTATATAATTTGCTTTTATCTTTATGATTGATGACCACTACGTCGCCTTTTACTTCAGAAATTAAAGTTTTACTATATGTTTTAGCATAATTGCCAATTAAGGTGACAGAGTCACCTAACTTGTCGTAATTGGTTACCTCAATCCCCTCGGGAAATTCTTGATAAGGATGTTCTGTTCTATTGCCAAAATCGTTCATTAAGGGCGTAATCAGTTTTGTTTTTACCCGACCGGAATCCGTGTGTATTAAATAAACATCTTGGGCCACACCAATAGGCAAATTCTTTTCCGCCAGAAAATCTTGCACTTCTTTAATATCGTTACCGCACGAAAAAAATAGTGCTGCTAAAAAAATAGCAGCACTAAAAATTTTAATTTTATGAAAACCCGATTTTAACATCAGTCAAATTTACGGAATTCTTACCGTCATACCAATCCAACAACCAACTCTATGAGTGTCTCCTGATTTTTTCCCTTCGTTAAAAATCAATTTTTTTGAAGGTGCATTTTTTAAATAGGCATTTATAGACCTATTGGCTTTAGTTGCAATACCTGGATCGACAGATTTTGCCTTAGATGCCATGTTTGCCGCAGCTACATACACCATTCTTTTCTCGAATTCTGTTTGCCCACAACTATTAGCACTGTTACTGTACATATTTGCAATTAATAAATATGCATCACCATAGCTTGGTCTTTCCTTCAATGCTTTATAAGCATAACTTACAGCTGTAGATCTATTCTTATTTCTATATTGATATGCAATGCTTAACAATAATTTTGCTTTTTTAAACGGATCGGTTTCTAAATCAATAGCTTTATTTTTATATTCTAATGCTTTTGTAGATTCACCTCGTTTTTCTAATATTCCCGAAAAGAAAATATATGCATTAGCTGAAGGTTCAGCATTAACCCATGCCTCTACTAGTTTAGGGTATAAATCGTCTTCGGTACATTCTTTAGAGAACATTCTTTGAACTGCTCTTTTTAACCACTTTGGATCATTTTTATTCTCTTCAAAACTCTTGGTGTATAAAGGTATTAATCTATCACATGTAGCAACATCGCTTACAATTTGATCTAATATTACTTCTACTTGACCTAAACCTTTTAGGTTAATGGCATTATTTTTTTGTTTTAATTTTTCTTTAGAGGTTAATGTTTTACCTAAAGAATCTTTCATATTTAATTTATCCAACTCTTCAGTTAGTATGTCCATTTTATCATTAACACCGTCCAATACATCATCATAGGTATCAAATACTTTTTGGGCATCGGTATCTTTATTTCTATCGGTTACCTGCTGAAAATAAAGTGCTAGGTTTTTAATGCTCATTTCTGTTGGGTCGTCTTTAAATGCAGCATCCAATTTTTTAAATATCTCATCTTCAGAAGCACCTCTTTCTTGCAAGGAAATAGCCCAGTCACTATAAACCTTAGCTGAATTTTTAGGAAAAACCTCTAACCGTTTTGCATAAATTTCATCAATTAATTTACTTGCCGCAGCTTTATCAGAACCTTTTTCGTACATATTCTCGGCAATTTTTAAGCCGTCAACATAAATATACATCGAGGCTTTTGGGCAGTTGTCGTAACACCACTTCCAATTATCATAGGCTCCATCGTAATTACCTGCCTTTACACTTTCGTGAAAAAGAGATAAATTTTGTTTACATTTATCAGGTTGAGCACCATACTTGTCTTGTGCATAAACATTGCTTACCCCTGTTACCAGTAATAAGCCTAAAACCAAATTTGTAATTATTCTTTTCATTTTAAAAGGTATTAATTAATCTTACTTTCCGCTTTTAAGGCTTTAACTATTGTATTTTTTGTTTAACAAACCACTTATCATTCAGTGTTAAACCGAGGCGAAAGTTAAAATAATTTTCTTTAATAAGCGAATTTTTTGTTTCTCCTCTTTTACCAAACTCAAAACCAAGGTTTAAATTTGACAATTGTTTGCCTATTGGTAATCCTACTCCAAAAGACATGCCAAGATCGTTAACTTTATCATTATTTACCATTAAACCTGTTTGTTTATAGCTAAAACCAGCTCTGTAAGTTATTCTTTGCCAATAACTTGACAGTGAGTTTATTTTAGGAATATAAAAGCCGCCCACCGAAATTCTATTCATTTTATCATAGCTTACTCTAGTGTTATTTGCAAGTACACCACCTTCAAAATCCAATGCGTTCTGAAAATTATATTCTAAGCCTGCATACCATTTATTTTCTTCACCCAAACCGACACTTAAAATTGTGCTTAATGGTTTTTTCACCTCGCTATTGAAAGATCTGTTAATTAGCGTGTCTCTGGGACTGATTGATCCATTATTTGTATTTAACAGAGAAAAAAGTAATTCATCACCATCATTGGATAAATTGTTTTTCAGATGGAAAACAGCACCACTTTTCAATGTCAGCTTGTCTGAAACTTTAGTATTGTACTGTAATCCGGCCTTAGCTGCAAAACCACTTAACGTAGAGTTTGTTTTGTGCATAGTTGCCAATTGTACACCGTCTCTTCTATTCAACAATGTGTTTTCAATATTTCCGAAAACATAAGCCGCTTCTAGACCAATGCTGAAATTTTTATGCAATCGATACCCAAAACCTAGAAAAACCCTGTTAGTACCACCTTTGCCGTTAAAAGCATTAATTTCCGTTAATTCTCCTTCAGAGTTATTAAACTCTTCCGTTAACGAATAACCAACAGTGGTATTTGGCTGTAAACCAAAAGACAAACCCGCTTTTGTGCCCATAGGTATTCCCAATCCAAAATAAGACAAAGATGCAGTTGAGGATGAACCTTTGTTAGTGCCATCGTTTATTTGGATCGATTTATTTTCCCCTGCAATAGTATAATTGGTTAATTGTAAATATGCTAATGCCGCAGGGTTAGTAAAAGTTAATTGATATGAACTATTAAACGCCCCGCCAATTTGCCCCATACTCATTTCTTCAACTGTTTTTTGCGAAGTTTCTTCGCCAATACCAAAAAAAGAATAGGGTGAAGTATTGTTTTTTTGTGCGAAGCTTTGAATAGATAAAAGGATAAATGATAATCCTATAAGTTTCTTGATCATTCGTTTAGATTGTATATCAATATGCTGTTAAGTCCCTCCAATAAAAAATTTGGAGTGGCAAATATGCTACTTTTTAGCTTTTTAGCCAAGAATTTTGTGTCTCCACCTGTTAAAACTACTGTTAAATTTGAGTATTTACGCTGATATTGCCCAATGACTCCATCTATTTCTTGTATAAATCCGTTTAAAACCCCCGAATGGATCGAGCTTTTTGTATCAGTGCCAATTAATTTATAATCCGCTTGTTCCAATAATGGCAGATTAGCAGTAAACTGGTTTAAGGATTTATACCTGATATCTATTCCCGGCGAAATTGCTCCACCTAGATATTCGTTTTTGGTGTTGATAAAATCATAGGTTATACATGTTCCGGAATCAATTATCAATACATTTTTATTAGGATATTTATTAGCTGCACCACTTGCCAAGGCGATTCTATCCACCCCTAAAGTTGTTGGTGTTTTATACTTATTTTGAAATGGAACTTTTGTTTTATGATTTAGCTTAACAAATGTGTTGAACCTATCAACTTCTAAATCGGCCTCAACATTAGCAACTGATGATAAGATACAGTTTTCTATGTTATATGTTTTTTTTAGCTTTTCAATATTTTTATTGGTATTATTATGCTCGGAAATCAAACTCACCAGCATATTATCTTTATTAAAGACAGCTATTTTAGCCCTGGTATTACCAATATCAATTATTAAATTCATATGCTAAATTATAGGCCTGTAAAGGTACAAATAATAGTCAGGCTAATGAAGTGACACCTGTCATTTTTAAACAAAAAAACCCAAACTAAGTCCGGGTTTTTTTGTGATGCCTCCAGTCCCGATGCTTCGGGAGAACCAAGGACAAAGGGATTACTAGCCCTTAAGAATATCTTTTAGGATTTCGGGCTTATTAATCACTTTTTCGATAAATTTTTTGCTTTTCATTCTTTTAATGAATTTTTCTAAAAAAACAGCATCTTGTTTTGATTGGCATTCCATTGTTAAGCAGTACTCCCAGTCAGAAGCTATTTTAGAAAAAGAGTTTTTGTAAGTATGGGCATTATGCCTAGATAAACGCACATTTAAATCGTACGTTTCGCCGATGTAATACTTATCCACCGAACTACTGAATATAATATACAAATAATGAACCATTGTTAATAAATAAAAAAAACCCAAACTAAGTCCGGGTTTTTTTGTGGTGCCTCCAGGGATCGAACCAGGGACACATGGATTTTCAGTCCATTGCTCTACCAACTGAGCTAAGGCACCATTGCTTTTAAAGCGGTTGCAAATATAAATTTTAATTTTAGACTAATCAAAACAAATCTGTAAAAAAGTTATTTAAAATTTTCAGGTCTCCAACCTTTTCTATTTGGCAACCATCTTGGCACGTTTTCCTTATATTCCTTGTACTCTTCACCAAATCGTTTCAATAAATCCGGCTCTTCTTTTAAGATAAAATAAAAATGATTTATTGTAATAAAGAGCAATGCCCAAATGAGAATAAACAAAGAATTATAAAAACACGATTCTGCAAGTAATATTATGAAAACACCAACAATCATAGGGTTTCTCATATATCTATACAAACCTTTAACAACTAATTTTTTTGTTGGATTCCATGGAGCTAACGTTCCTTTACCGATGTTAATAAAAAGAATAATAGATTTTGTAAATAAAATGATGCCTGAAGCAAGTAAAAGCAATCCGAAAATGTACAAAATCATCTGATTTGAACTTGTTATTTTACTGTAATCCAGCTGCGATGTAAAATAATTAATTACAATTGGAACGATAACCAATACCATAAAAGGCAGGGCAATTATTGATTTTAATTGTTGAAATGTTGATGTTGATTTCATATAGCTCCAAGGTAATAATTTTATAAATAAAAAATACCCCTAAAAAATGTAACTTGCACAGCATTAAATTTTATCATAAAAATGAATTGGGAACAACTACTTTCTTTAAAAAAACATGGAGACATAAAACCAAGAGAACGGAACGCTCAAAATGAAACCAGAGTTGGTTTTGAGGTAGATTACGACCGTATTATTTTCTCTGATTCTTTCCGAAGTTTACAAGATAAAACTCAGGTAATACCGCTTTCTAAAACTGATTTTGTGCATACCAGATTAACACATAGTTTGGAAGTATCGGTTGTAGGCCGTTCTTTGGGAAGAATAGTTGGCAAAGCTTTATTGGAAAAATACCCAAACTTAAAGCAATTAGGCTATCAAATCAATGATTTTGGAGCCATAGTGGCCAGTGCTTGTTTGGCACACGATATTGGTAACCCCCCTTTTGGGCATAGTGGCGAAAAAGCCATTGGAGAATATTTTAAATCGGGCAACGGATTAAAATACAAGAAAGATTTGTCCGACAAACAATGGCAAGACCTCATCGATTTTGAGGGCAACGCCAACGGTTTTAAGATTTTAACGGAGTCTCGGAAAGGTGTTGACGGCGGGTTGCGGTTATCTTACGCAACTTTAGGTGCTTTTATGAAATATCCAAAAGAGTCTTTGCCCAAAAAACCTACAGCTAATATTGTAGATAAAAAATATGGCTTTTTTCAATCTGACACACAAACTTTTTTAGATGTAGCAAAAAGTCTAGGATTAGAGAAAAGAAGGGAAAATGATATTTCATTTTTAAGGCATCCACTGGCTTTTTTGGTTGAAGCGGCCGATGATATATGCTACACTATTATCGATTTTGAAGATGGTATTAATTTAGGATGGATTGAAGAAGAGTTTGCATTGGAATATTTAATAAAACTGGTAAAAAACACTATAAATACTGAAAAGTACCATCAATTAACTACAAAACAAGATAGAATAAGTTATTTACGTGCTTTGGCCATTGGAAATTTAATTAACGAAGCTGCTGCTGTTTTTTTAGAAAACGAAGAAAAAATATTAGCGGGAAAATATGAAATTTCTTTATTGGAAAAATGCAAATATGAAGCTCAAATCAATGATATTATTAAAATAAGCATCAATAAAATTTATAGAAGTAAAGAGGTTATTGAAAAAGAGATTTCTGGCTATAAAGTGTTGGCCGATTTGTTAGATGTTTTTATTTCCGCTGTAAATAATCAACACGAAGGAAAATCTTCCAGTTACGATGGGCTGGTACTGGAATTATTGCCAGAAAAATATCAAAACCTCGATACTGATCTATACACAAGGATTTTAACCGTGTGCAGTTTTATAGCAAGCATGTCAGATGGTGCCGCTATTTTGTTGTATAAAAAAATTAAAGGGGTGGAAATCTAAAAGCCCATCCTAGTTGGAGCTACGCTCTATAACTTCGATTAAAGCAGTGCTTTAATCTCGTTAATCCAAAGGGAAGAAAATTGGATCGCGTATAAATTACGTAGTAAGCAAATATTACTCTTTCAGCATGAGTTCACTTCCCTTCGGGGAGGGTTAGGGAGGGGCTTCTCTGCTTTAAAACCTATACATAACACCTATACCCAAAAATTGTTTTAGTTGAACCCTTGCTCCCAAGGTTTCTAATGTGCCATCGTTGTTTATATCTTCTTTGTACTTTACATCATCATCATAAATCATATGCCCGCCAATACTTGCTCTCATAAACTTGTTTATTCTAAACGTAAAGTTAAGTTCCCAATCTACATCTACATTTCCAAAATTATTTAAATAATCGGAATACAGGCTAAGTTTATTGGTCATTAATACATTTTTTACAATCTCCTTGTTCCAAAGACTTTCTACCAAAAAGCCAAATTCGTTTCTTGATCTTTGCCCCGGTGTTACACCAAAAGCACCGCTGTTTGATAAATCATCGTCAAAAACAAAAGTGGATTTTAATGTTATTGGAGACAGGTACAACGAAAATTTTTGTTGTTTGATCTCGTAATGCGATCCCGCACCTAAAAACAAATATGCCGGCGAAAACAACCTGGAAATCGGGTTGTCTGTATTGGGATATTTATACCCATTGGTAAATTGGGTCTTAAAGTTAAATTTCATAGAGTAGAACCAATTGGAAACGGTATCCCTTCTATAACCAAAAATAGATTTAAATTCGAACCTATCCTCTGTTTTTCGCAATTCCCTATCTTGTTGCGAGTTTAACCCATACCGCATATACAGTTCATTATTCCATAATAGGTGCAATTTTTTATAAAGCCTTACCAAGTCTACTTTAAATAGTCCGGAAACGGAATTGTTACCCCCGGCATTCCAATTGACAAAAGCCGCTTCGTTAAAATCTAGACCAATACTATTTCTTTTTTCCCACCAAACGGGATCATCAGCGTATTTAGTGGTATCAATTTTTGCGATTTTAATCGGATTGACCACCTTTAAGGTATCAATCACAAGGTTTTTTATTGGAGCTATATAGCTTTTTTCCTTAGGCAAAGGAATGTAAGTAGTGTCTTTGGTTAGGTTGTTTACCGTCATTCTGTAACGTTCGGTAAAAGTATATTCGTTTGTTAAAGAATCATATTCTATGGTGTAAAATGGCTTTAGCAAAGATTCCATTTTAATCTTTAACGAATCCAATTGAGTCATTCTTCTAACAGAATCAATTTTCATGTAATTGCCCACGGAATCTAAATGGATAACAACATCTAAAGTATCGTTTAGCTGAAATCTTTTAATAGAATCTCTGGGTTTGACAGGAGGAACAGTATCGGACATAAACATATCCAGCACCTTTTTTACGGTACCAGAATTACGCAAAGAATCAGTATTGCTAATGGTTTTTATTACGTTTACTTTTGTGCTGTCTATGGTTTGTGCAAATGTACTTACAGAGAAAAGAAGGACTATTGATAAAAAGAAAAACTTATTTTTCACTATTCTAATTTTAAAATGATAAAATTATTCGGTTTAGTTGAATAAAACTCAATGAAAATTAAGTCCGCAAAGATAACACTTTTTTAATATCTTTAACTGTTAAATCTATACTGTTAAATAATTCGTCCGTTTTACCATGTTCAATAAACCGATCGGGAATGCCTAGAATTTTAATGTCTCTATTTTTATATTGATGCTGTTGAGCGAATTCCAGCACGGCAGAGCCAAATCCACCTACCACAGTACCATCTTCTATTGTTATAATGCGATTGAATTTTTTAAATATTTTATGTAATAAATCTTCATCCAAAGGCTTAACAAAACGCATATTGTAGTGGGCAATTTCATCTATATTAGGGATATCAGCATAAGCTTCAATGACCTTATTGCCAATAGTTCCAATACTTAAAACGGCAATTGTGGCTCCTTCTTTTATTATCTGTCCTCTACCAATTTCAATTTTGGAAAAAGGCTTTTGCCAATCAAGTGTTGTACCGTTACCTCGGGGATAGCGGATAGCAATTGGAGCATCTAACCCCAATTGAGCTGTGAACATTATATTTCTTAGTTCCGTTTCGTTCAACGGTGCAAAAACAATTAAATTAGGGATACAACGTAAATATGCTAAATCAAAAACACCATGGTGTGTAGCACCGTCCTCGCCAACTAATCCTGCTCTATCCAAACAAAATATAACAGGCAATTCTTGCAAGGCAACATCGTGAATTACCTGATCGTAAGCACGTTGTAAAAAAGTGGAGTAAATATTGCAAAACGGAATTAATCCTTGGGTTGCCATTCCCGCTGCCAAGGTTACGGCATGTTGCTCGGCAATACCAACGTCATAAGCCCTTTCGGGGATTTCTTCCAACATAAACTTTAGTGAACTTCCGGTGGGCATGGCGGGAGTTATTCCTACAATATTTTTATTTTTTTTAGCCAATTCAACCAGAGTCAGTCCGAAGACATCCTGATATTTTGGTGGCTGCTGGCTCAAGCCAGATTTGGCAATTAGCTCTCCAGTTTTTGCATTGAATTTTCCTGGTGCATGGTATTTTACTTGATCTTCTTCGGCTTTTTGCAAACCTTTGCCCTTGGTGGTTATAATATGTAAAAATTTAGGCCCTTTTACCGTTTTTAAACGATTTAGTTCAGATAACAAATTTGGCAAATCATGTCCATCAATTGGACCTGAATAGTCAATGTGAAACGCTTCAATAATATTGTGCTTTCTAACTCTTTTGTTCGTTTTAATATTGGTTAAATAGTTCTTTAATGCTCCAACACTCGGGTCTATGCCCATAGCGTTATCGTTCAAAATGATTAATATATTAGCATCTGTAACTCCAACATGGTTCAACGCCTCAAATGCCATTCCACTTGCTATACTGGCATCTCCAATAACCGCAATATGTTGTTTTTCAGTTTCCCCTTTTAATTTAGACGCAATTGCCATTCCCAATGTCGCCGAAATAGACGTAGAAGAATGCCCAACACCAAAAGCATCAAATTCGCTTTCGCTACGTTTCGGAAAACCTGAAATTCCTCCAAATTGCCGATTGGTTTCAAAAATTTCTTTCCGACCAGTTAAAATTTTATGTCCGTAAGCTTGATGACCCACATCCCAAACCAATAAATCGTGTGGTGTATCAAAAACATAATGTAAGGCAATGGTCAATTCTACCACACCTAAACTGGCTCCTAAATGACCTTCCTTTACGGCAACAATATTGATGATAAATTCACGCAGTTCTTTTGCCAATTGGGGTAATTGAGCCGACGGCAGTTTGCGTAAGTCAATAGGGTTGTCAATATGTTTTAATAAATCGCTTGACATAATGCAAATGTACGAGTTGCGATTGATATGGTTAAAATTAGAAGAGGAAATCGTATTTTTACAAAAAAACAAACTATGCTCAACCCTTTTGACGATACTTATTTTATGAAACGTGCTTTGCAAGAAGCTGAAGCTGCCTTTGATAAAAATGAAGTGCCTATTGGGGCGGTTATTGTTATCAAAAATCAAATTATTGCCAGGGCACATAATTTGACAGAAACACTCAACGATGTTACCGCACATGCCGAAATGCAGGCTTTTACTGCTGCTGCTGATTATTTAGGTGGTAAATATTTAAAAAATTGTACACTTTACGTTACGCTAGAGCCATGCCAAATGTGTGCTGGAGCTAGTTATTGGACTCAAATTGGTAAAATAGTGTTTGGGGCTAAAGACGAGCTACGTGGTTATCAGCATTATAACACCCAATTACACCCAAAAACCAAAGTAATTGGTGGTGTTTTGGAAACCGAATGTAGCGATATTGTCAAAAGATTTTTTATTGAAAAACGTAATTTGAATTAGCCCCCCTTTGTCCTTGTGCTTCCGCCAAAGCTTTAGCGACACGCGGGCGGACATTTACCCTTAAGGGAGAAAAATATAGAAATTATTTTAACAACATATTTTCATTTCAAATAAGAACTCAAAATTCATTCTATTTTTGGGAATCAGACTCCCTCTCCTTGGGAGAGGCTTCTATCTTAAATGGATTTTTACTTTTAGGACCTAACACGTACTTTTTGTACTTACCATTTCTAAAACGATAATAGATAAACAAAGGCATTAAAATAAAGGATAAAAATAAAATAGAAAGACCTATAACAACTTCACCTTTTGGATGGTTCTGGTATTTTAAATAAGCTCCAACGGCCATCCCCAATAGAAAAATAACGAAGAAAATTTTTAAAAGCAATTTCATAAGCCAATCTTTATAGATACCAAATGTCTCAAGTCTAATCCTGATAGCTAACGGGACTCACTTCCAACATCTAAAATAACCCATGCAGTTGGGCATCAATTTTATCAACAATAACACCTAAATCCTCTGGTTTATCCACAATATTCAAATTATCAATATCAACAATTAATAATTTTCCTTTGGTGTAAGTACTTATCCAGGCTTCGTAGCGTTCGTTTAATCTGCTCAAATAATCAATACTAATCGAGTTTTCATATTCCCTACCACGACTATGAATTTGACCCACCAAAGTTTGGATACTTGCCCGCAAATAAATCAATAAATCGGGCGGAGAGACCAATTTTTCCATCAATTCAAAAAGTGTAGAATAATTGGTAAAATCTCTATTAGTCATTAACCCCATTGCGTGGAGGTTGGGTGCGAAAATGTGAGCGTCTTCATAAATAGTTCTGTCTTGAATGATATTTTTACCACTTTCGTGAATTTCCAATATTTGACGGAAACGGCTATTTAAAAAGTAAATTTGAAGATTAAAAGACCATCGTTCCATTTCAGAGTAAAAATCGTCTAAATATGGATTTTCTTCAACAGATTCAAAATGGGGTGTCCATTTATAATGTTTTGCTAATAATTGTGTTAAGGTAGTTTTTCCCGCCCCAATATTTCCGGCAATGGCAACGTGCATGTTGTTGGTTTTAGTTTAAAAAGTGCATAAAGATACTTAATTTTTAACTGTTTTATATTCAAGTAACTTTTCGCCATCAAATATAAAGATTTCATCATTTAAAACATAAAATGATTCAATAGTTATTGAATTTTTAAATATTACCTTATACACACTGCTTTCTAAATCACTAAAGTATAATATTCCATCTTTAACCCAATAATACCTATTATTGAATAGGTTTAATAAATACATGTCTTTTAGTTTTAGACGCTGTTTAAAATTGCCATATTCATCATATTGCAAAACAGTGTTTTCGTTTATCAACCAGCAATTTTTGTAAGTGGCAAACATTCTATTAGGTTCAAAATCACTTTCATAAAAATTAATTGGGGCAGAGACTGAAACTATCTGACTAGTTTTATAATTATATAAATGTAATTTATTATCATCAGAACTATACAGCCATAAATTGTTATTTGAAGAGCCAGCAACTAAAGAAACGTTTTTAGAGAATAAAGCCTCATTAAAGTCAACTCGGTTTGATAACTCATTTAGTTTATTGTCCAGTAAAATAACCGTATTAAAATCCTTATAAAAAAGTAAAATCTTTAATGGGTTTTTAATATCGACTGATGATATTTTACCCAAGTGGGTATTGGTGTAAGATAGGATTGCTTTATCAGATTTTTTATAAAGTGTATTATTTTTTAAGTAATATAAATTCTCAAATTCATCTATGCCAATAAACTCGTCAGCTTCTAAAACAACACTATTAATAAATTTTGTGTTGATTATAGAATCTGTTTCTTGAGCAATTGAAAAACCGCTCACAAAAATTATAAACAAGATTTGAAGGTATCGCATATTGACAAAAATACGGATTATAATATGTTTAAATGACCGATTAAGTGTCTAAAAATGCCTATTTTTCCGAAATAATTGTGACGAATGTTTACTCATTTTTTTATTTTTACACGATTTATAAAATCAAAAAACTAACCAATGATTGAATTAGCAGGTATTATTATTCTCGGTATTTTAGCACAATGGGTAGCATGGAAATTTAAAATACCCGCTATTCTACCTTTAATTTTAATCGGTTTACTTGTTGGCCCAATTGCCGCGGAGTACATAACAGCAGATGGTTCAAAGTGGATAGAACCCGTTTGGAACGGCAAAAAAGGATTGTTTCCTGGCGAAGGTCTTTATTATTTTGTTTCCTTGGCCATTAGTGTAATTTTATTTGAAGGTGGGCTGACACTTAAAAAGAACGAAATTAAATCTGTTGGGCCATCCATTACCAAATTAATAACACTAGGTTCGGCCATAACATTTTTTGGTGCGGCAATCGTTGCCCATTATTTGTTCAATCTTAGTTGGGAGCTGTGTTTTTTGTTTTCAGGTTTAATTATTGTAACCGGACCAACGGTAATAACACCAATTTTAAGAAATATTCCATTAAAAAAAGATGTTTCCACAGTGTTAAAATGGGAAGGAATTCTAATTGACCCCATTGGTGCACTAGTTGCCGTATTGGTTTTTGAATTTATTAGTGTTGGTGGTGGTAGTGGTTTTACTAAAACAGCCTTACTGGAATTTGGTAAAATTTTGCTTTTTGGTACAACTTTCGGATTTACCTTTGCACATGCTCTAGCATTTGCCATCAATAAAAATTTAATTCCGCATTACTTGTTGAATGTGGTTTCACTTTCCACAGTGCTTCTTGTATATGTAGAGTCTGACCTTTTTGCTCATGAATCAGGATTGTTGGCGGTTGTGGTGATGGGAATGGTTTTAGGTAACAACAAGTTGGACAATATTAAAGAGTTGTTGTATTTCAAAGAATCTTTAAGTGTACTTTTGATTTCCATACTTTTTATACTGCTGGCGGCCAATATGAACATGGATGATTTAATGCTACTTTACAATTGGAATACCCTTATTTTATTTCTTATTATAGTTTTTGTAGTACGGCCAATAGGTGTATTTTTAAGTACCGCCGGATCTAAGTTAAAGCTCAACGAAAAATTATTTATAAGTTGGGTAGGTCCTCGTGGTATTGTTGCCGCAGGTATTGCTTCTTTATTTGGCAGCAAATTGTTAAGAAACGGTGTAGAAGGTGCGGAGTATATTACGCCTTTAGTATTTATGATTGTGCTAGGTACGGTGTTATTAAATGCAACAACTGCTAGAATGTTTGCTAAAGTGGTGGGTGTGTTCTTGACAAAGTCAGAGGGAATTTTAATCGTAGGGGCTTCAAAAATATCGCGTTTAATCGGACAGTATTTATTGAACAACGGAAGACATGTTGTACTCATCGACAGCAATCAATCTAACCTTGACAGTGCCAAAGAATTAGGTTTGGAAACCATGAACGCTGACGTTTACTCTGATACTTTAACCGATAATATAGAGTTAAATGATGTGGGTTATTTAATGGCATTAACCGCTAATTCAGACATTAATAAATACGTAATTGATAAATTTAAGGATACTTTTGGTGAAAATGGTACCTTTAGATTGGTAACGACAACTGAAATACACGATAGCCAAAGTAATCCTAAAGAAGGACTGTTCTCGCACACAGACGATTTCTATTCATTAAATGAAGTAGCCCGACATCATCCAAACATACACGAAATTGATTTAGACTCGAAAGAACATTATAATAAATTGATCGAAATTACCAAGAAAGACAAGGATATTGTACCCATTTTTATAAAAAACAAAGCGGGTGCTTTGGAGATTATTCCATCTTACAGCAAAAATGTTAAAATAGGCGAAGGTTCCAAACTTGTGTATTTAGGTAAAGAAATTGTAGAATAATTATTGTTATTCACTTACGTCGGACTCTGGTGCCAACTCTACTTTTAACCCGTCCAGTTCTTCTTTTAAATAAATTTGACAACCCAAACGGCTATTGTCTTTAACATAAAAAGCTTGATCTAACATATCTTCTTCCTCATCACTCATTTCAGGAAGTTCTAGTTCAGGTGTTTGTACATAACATTGGCAAGAAGCACACATTGCCATACCGCCGCAAATACCAATAGTTCCTTCAGGGGCGAGTTCATAAGCTCTTACCAGTTCCATTACGTTCATGTTCATATCAGTAGGTGCTTCCAGTTCATGGGTTTTGCCCTCACGGTCTATAATGGTGACTTTTATTGTGTTTTCTTCCATTGTTTTTTGAAATGACCTCCCCTAACCCCTCCGAAGGAGGGGAATTCGAGGTGATAAATTATTTTAAGTAATACTCGATAACAATTCGTGGGTTTGTGGCACTCGAACCAATAACGATTTTTTATATCTTGGTAGTAACCGCTTTTTCTTGTTCTTTCTTTACACCATCAAATCCTGTTATGCCCGAAACCGTGGTATATTTCATTACCAATTTTTTGGCATCGGGGTTCACAATTTTATAGGCCGATTGTACCATAATCGTCGCTTCATGAAATCCACAAAGGATTAATTTTAACTTACCAGGATAGGTATTTACATCTCCAATGGCAAAAATACCGGGAATGTTCGTACTGTAATCCGTAGCATTATCAACCACAATGGCATTTTTTTCTATGTTCAATCCCCAGTTTGCTATTGGCCCCAACTTTGGCGACAATCCGAAAAGTGGAATAAAATGGTCAACTTCAATATTTTTATTTCCTTCGGATAAATGTCTGACCGTAACTGCTTCTAGCTTGTTCTTTCCATGAATTTCAATAACTTCCGACTCGGTCAATAGATTGATTTTTCCTTTTTTAACCAATTCTTTAACTTTTTCAACGGAATCTAAAGCTCCTCTAAATTCGGTTCTTCGATGTACTAATGTTACTTCTTTGGCAAGGTCGGTCAAAAAGATAGACCAGTCTAAAGCAGAATCTCCACCACCAGCTATGATTATCTTTTTATCCTTATAAAAATTGGGTTCTCTAATAATATATTCAACCCCTTTATCTTCATAATCTACAATTTCTTTGATAGGTGGTTTTCTCGGCTCAAAAGAACCTAAACCTCCGGCAATGGCAACAACGTGTGCGTTGTGTTTTGTGCCTTTATTTGTGGTAACGACAAAGCTTCCATCCTCTAGTTTTTCAATGGTTTCTGCACGTTCGCCTAACGTGTAGGTTGGTTGAAAAGGGGCAATTTGTTCTTCTAAATTTGTGATTAACTCGCCAGCTAAAACAGAAGGGTAGCCTGGAATATCATAAATAGGTTTTTTAGGGTAAATTTCTGCCAATTGTCCTCCAGGAATTGGAAGTGCATCAATTAAATGGCAACGCATTTTTAACAAACCTGCTTCAAAAACGGTAAAAAGACCAACTGGACCCGCTCCTATGATTAGAATATCTGTTTTAATCATTTTAGTTCAAATTTTTTGCAAAAATAAAGACTAAATATTAAATGGAATGTGATAAATATCACATTGCCATGGTTTGTCTATCCTATTATATGCAACTCGTTAAAGTCTTTGTCAATAATTAGAGTATTGTCTCCGTTCACTTTTGCCTTTTTAAAATCAATTTCCACATTATCGACTTGAATTTTAGAAATTTTAAAAGGTAATCCGTGTAATTTTATTTTAAACGTCTTATAACCAGCTTGATACCTGCCTGTTTTATGTTGTTGAATAATAAGTTCCTCTTCTTTTCCATTAAGTTTAAAAGATCTATAACTGTATTTCCCTTTGGTATAATCATAACCGTCGTGGGCATCATCAAATAGGAACGATTTTTCCTTACCTAGTTTGTAATAAACATCTAGGGTAACTTCTTCAATAACCTTTTCTTCCACAAACTGTTGTACTGGGTATTTCGGAATTATAGCACCCGCTTTTATAAAAATAGGCATAGAATCGAGGTCGCTATTTATCCATAATTCTTTACCTCCAGAAACCAATTCGTCATCCCACATATTAAACCAATCTCCATTGGGAATGTACATTCTTCTTCCTTTAGAATTAGGCTCAATAATAGGACAAACCAATATTTTATCACCAAAGATGAATTCGTCGGTTCTAAAATGTGTTTGAATATCAGCTTGATCGTACATTACGAGCGATTTTAAAATAGGCGTTCCATCCGTAAAATATTGCCAAAAAGCGGTATATAAATAAGGTAATAATTGATAACGAATTTCAATAAATTTCCGAACAATATCGGTTACTTCATCACCAAAAGCCCAAGGTTCTTGCTCGCCATGGTCTCCAGAAGAATGTACCCTACAAAAAGGATGAAAAATACCTAATTGGATCCATCTGGCAAATAATTCTCCATCTGGCTGTTCTGCAAATCCACCAATATCGCTTCCAGCAAAGGAAAAGCCCGACATTGCCATACGTTGAGCTTGAACATTGGCAATCCATAAATGCTCCCAAGAGGCAACATTATCGCCTGTCCATGTGCTACAGTAACGTTGCGTGCCCGAATAGGCCGCTCTTGTAATTACAAAAGGTCTTTTTGGGAATGCAGTCCGTTTTAAGCCATGATACGTAGCTCTTGCCATTTGCATTCCGTAAATATTATGTGCCTTTCTGTGGCTACAAGGGTTTCCATCATAATCATGTCTCACATCATCGGGGAAAGTTTTGTTTGGCACTTCCATTACCGCAGGTTCGTTCATGTCGTTCCAAACGCCCCTTACACCGATTTCTGATATTAATTCTTTAAATAGACCTGCCCACCATTCTCTAACTTCTGGGTTGGTAAAATCTGGAAAATAACATTGTCCGGGCCATACTTTACCTTTCATATAAGGTCCATCTGCACGTTTACAGAAATAATCTTTTTCTAAACCTTCCTTAAAAACGTCATATTCCATATCAATTTTAATTCCCGGATCAATGATGGCAACGGTTTTAAATCCGTCATCAGCCAGTTCTTTAACCATCTTTTTAGGGTCTGGAAAATATTCTTTGTTCCAAGTAAAACACCTAAAACCGTCCATATAATCAATATCAAGATAAATGGCATCACAAGGTATTTGTAGTTCTCTAAATTTATCGGTTACCTCTTTTACTTTGCTTTCGGGATAATAACTCCATTTACATTGATGAAAACCTAAAGACCATAATGGGGGCATTTGATGCGGTTTGCCGGTTAAATCGGTATAATTGGCAATAACATCGTTCATTTCCGGACCATAAATAAAGTAATAGTTCATTTCGCCACCTTGTGCCCAAAAACTCATTACGTCTTTACGCTCATGTGCAAAATCAAAATACGATCTAAATGTATTGTCAAAGAAAATACCATAACATTTTTCTTCGTGCAGCCCGGTAAAAAAAGGAATTGCTTTGTAGATAGGATCAGTATCCTTACCATAGGCATAAGAATCGGTTACCCAATTTTGGAAACGCTTACCTTTTAAATTTAAATGTGTAGGTTTATCGCCAAGTCCGTAATAGCTTTCGCCTTTACGGGATTCCTTACTCATTTTTACAATATTACCACCGTATTCATAACTCTCTTCCCAATGAAAACCAATTTCATCTTGATGAATCAGTTTTTTGTCTTTTGCATCAAATAAAGAGATTTTAGCGTCTTTTTTATTGATAATACAAATCAATTTTTCAGTCGTAATTTGATATTCATCATCGGCCTCGTCAACTTCTAAGATATCATAACCGCTGTTGGCATATTTAGTAATGGCATAAGAAAAATCTTTATCAAAATTGCCTGTGGTGCTGTATCTGAACCTGATTACACTATCCCTTAAAATAGTAACCCTTAAAGTTACACCGTTAGAGGTGTAAAAATTAATGGTATCAATATTCTTTTCGTAGGCAATTATATCGGAAGGAAACTGATTTCCTTTTAATTCTAACTCTGTATTTGTAATCATATATTGGGTATTGTAAAATAGTTGGCAAAAATAATAAAATTTAATCCCTAAACAGGTGTGAAATAGTTAAAAATGGGGGTATTACATTAGGAATAATGTATTGATCTGTAAAAATTATATGATTTTCTTTGAGCAGGACGTTGCAATGGTTGTTAGGGACGGTGGAATGCACCATCCCCAAACACAGCCATATCATTTAAGCATTTTAAAAACGGCAACCCCCAAAGGCGGAATACCAATGGTTGCGGTATAAGGTTTATTATGGGTTGTTACCTTTTTTAAGGTGATTTGTTTGGTGTTTGAAAATCCGCTACCACCATATTTTTTGGCATCACTACTAAATATTTCTTTTATTTTTCCTTTTCGTGGTAAGCCTATATTATATTTATCAATAGTTTTAGGTGTAAAATTACACACCACAACCGTATCATTATCCGCGTCATGTCCTTTACGCATATAAGCTAGTACGGAATTTTGACTATCATCAAGGCTTATCCACTCAAAACCTTCGTGACTAAAGGCTTTTTCGTATAATGAAGGGGTGTCTTTATAGAATTGGTTTAAGTCTTTAAAGAATTCTTGCATTTTTTTATGCGGTTCAAATTCTAATAAATTCCACTGTAAACTTGTTTGAAAATTCCATTCATCATACTGTCCAAATTCACCTCCCATAAATACTAAATTTGTACCAGGATGTGTAAACATATAACCATACAGCAATCTTAGATTAGCAAAACGTTGCCACTCATCACCTGGCATTCTTCCAATGATGGAATTTTTACCATAAACCACCTCATCGTGAGATAATGGTAACATAAAATTTTCTGAAAATGCGTAAGCCAAACTAAATGTAATATCGTTTTGATGGAATTTTCTATAAATTGGGTCTTTTCCAAAATAATCCAACGTATCGTGCATCCAGCCCATCATCCATTTCATGCCAAAGCCCAATCCCCCATATTCGACCGCCCTGGTAACACCGGGAAAAGCGGTTGATTCTTCGGCAATAGTGGTAACGCCATCAAAATTATCTTGTACTGCTTGGTTAAATTCTTTTAATAATGATACGGCGGCCAAATTCTCTCTTTCACCATAAATATTTGGTTCCCACTCGCCATCTTCGCGAGAATAATCCAAATATAACATAGACGCCACGGCATCCACACGCAAACAATCTGCATGGTATTTTTCAAACCAAAATAGGGCATTACTAATTAAAAACGAACGGACTTCGTTACGCTCATAATTAAAAATCAAGCTTTTCCAGTCTTGATGGTATCCTTTTCTTCTATCGGGATGTTCGTACAAATGCGATCCGTCAAAAAAGCCCAAACCATGGTCATCTGAAGGGAAATGCGAGGGCACCCAATCTAAAATTACACCGATGTCGTTTTGATGAAATTCATCTACCAGAGCCATAAACTCTTGTGGTGTTCCGAAACGAGAGGTAGGAGCGAAATAGCCTGTTAATTGATAGCCCCAAGAAGGGTCATAAGGATATTCCATTATGGGCATAAACTCAATATGCGTAAAATTCATTTCTTTCACATAAGAAACTAATTTTTTAGCGAGTTCTTTATAAGTCAATCGCTCATTATCCTTAGATTTCATCCAAGAATCCAAATGTACTTCGTAAACGGAATAGGGTTTGTCCAATCCATTTTTATCTTTTCGGTAACCCATCCATTTTTTGTCTTTCCATTTATAATCTTCAATATCCCAGACAATGGAAGCCGTATTTGGCGGATGTTCGCAACGTTTTGCATACGGATCTGCCTTTTCGGTCTTAACATCATTATGGTTACTTTGAATCTTATATTTATATAGGTTGCCCTTACCAACATTGGGTATAAAACCTTCCCAAATACCCGAAGCATCCCAACGTACATTTAGTTTATGTTCGCCTTCCATCCAGTAGTTAAAATCACCTATTACAGAAACCGCTTTTGCCGATGGTGCCCAAACCGCGAAATAGGTGCCTTTTTCACCATTAACAGTTGTGATATGCGAACCGAATTTTTCGTAAAGTTTAAAGTGTTTGCCCGCTTTAAATAAGTTGATATCAAATTCTGTAAACAGACTAAATGTTTTTACTTTTGTCATCTTTTTTTTAATGATTAATTATATTTAAAATCCCTTTTAATGGGATAATTGCCCATCGTGGACGAGAATTAAGTTCATAGCCCAATTCATAAACAGCTTTTTCCAATAAACAGTATTCTAACATAAAAATACGTTCTTGATGATAGCCAATATTCAAATTTTCTTTTTGTGTTTCTGTAATATAGGTTTCTAAAAAAACGGCTATCAGGTAATGGTAAAGCAATTCCCCGGTTTCAAAAAGAGTTTCTTTAGAGAATTTGTACTGTTCGCCATTATTAAAAATAGTAGCATAAATAGCATAGTGAAACGATCTGAAAAGTCCGGCAACATCCTTTAAAGGCGGTTGTTTTACTTTTCTGTCCCTAATTGTGCTTTCGGGTTCGCCCTCAAAATCTAAAATGCAAAAATCATTATCTTGCACTAAAACTTGCCCCAAATGGTAATCGCCGTGCACACGTATGCGTTCGCCTTTTAATTTGGTCCAGTCAAATTTAACAAATCGTTTTCTGATTTCATTTTTTTTATCTAAAAACTCTTTTGCCAAATCCAATGCCATGCCTTCCAATTTAAGCATGTTATTTTCTACCAAACTTATC
This sequence comes from Aureibaculum koreense, assembly GCF_034296135.1. Taxonomy (NCBI): domain Bacteria; kingdom Pseudomonadati; phylum Bacteroidota; class Flavobacteriia; order Flavobacteriales; family Flavobacteriaceae; genus Aureibaculum; species Aureibaculum koreense. Next base: position 186,379 of record NZ_JAXKVV010000004.1, on the reverse strand, counting down.
CTGTTTTGAAACTGGTAAAGCAACCTATTTTTTAACCAGACCGTATAATCATTGTTAAAATGTGTAGGCGTAAACGCGGTGTCTTCAAATTCAGAACCCAATGCGGCGTGCATTTCCGCAGTTCTTTTAGCCATGGTTTGAATTTTTAGAAACAAACTTAACCCGGCCCAATCGATAATTTGTGCCGGTACATCTTGAATTTTAAGTCTTTCAAATAAAGCTAAATTCGGCAAAGTATTGACTTCAATTTTTTTATACTCTAAATTAGAGAATACTTTATGTAGTTCAGTTAACATATATTTCCAAGCATCGCCTTGATTGGGAACCAATTCCTGCATTAAAGCAATGGTAATGTACTCATTTTCATGATCTACAATATTAATTCCGCCCAAATATGTTGGGGTATTTTTAAATTCTTTTTTTTCCGATAAAAACCGACTCATTTCATAATCGGGATTTTTATCCGCGTATATCCTTCTAAAGAATTTTAGTACAAATTTGTCATTGTAAATGATTGAAGTATTGCTCTGTTCAAGCCCCATAAATTTTGAAGATTCATAGGTCACATTATTAAACAGATCACTTTTATGGTATTGTACCCTGGTTCTATCTACGGGTACTGCAGTTAAAATACGCTCAAAAACCAGTTTCCTGAACGATTCAAGGTTTATGGCATCTATAATAAATCCTTCTTTACCACCTATGGTAATTGGCAATATTCTGGCTTTTTCGGCAAAACTTTTATCGGTAACAAATGCTATGGGCAAAAAATAATGCTGGTAAAAAGCTTCTTCAAAATCTATTTCCAAAATAAGACCGTAATAGACTTCTGCATGTTGCTGAATCTTAAAATATTCAGAAAGCTCTATATATTTTAATTTGCTGGCTTTGCCACCGTACCAGCGTTGTTTTATGATATAATCCTCTAAAACCTCAGAAAGAAAAATATTTACAAACTCTTTATTATCCAACAATTCTTCCCAAGTTTCGTTGAAAATATAAGGAGGTTCTAAGGTGTTATTAGCGGATTTTGCCATCATTTATTTAATTACTTTAAATATATGAAATGGCAACGCAGTATGCAATTCAACAAAGTTCCACTCGGCATTCCAATTATAGCTATTGCCCGTAAACAAATCGTAAACTTGAATACCATTTGGTGCTTGTAAATCTTGTAAAGGCAATTGTATTGAACCTTGTTGAGAATAGTAATGATCTAGGCTTATGATGATTAAAAGTTCATCGGTCTTATCATCGTTCCATTTATAAAAAGCGAGAAGATGGTCATTGGTAATGTTACAGAATTTAATATTATTAGTTTGCTGTAAAGCGGGATGTTTGTGTCTTAATTGGTTTATTCTTGTAATAACCGCGGTCAATTTATTCTCGAAGGACCAATTGTAATGCGTTATCTGAAATTTTTCCGAATTCAAATATTCTTCCTTACCGGGAATAGCATCACTAATCATATATTCGAAAACCGGACCATAAATACCAATATTTGAACTCAACATAGCTGCCAAAACATAACGTTGAATGAATTTAGATTCATTAACACCTTGCAGGTGATAGGGATTAATATCGGGAGTATTAGGCCAAAAGTTGGGCCGCATATATTCTTTCTGCTCAGTTTGGGTAAGTTCTTCTAAATATTCTATAATTTCGTGCTTGTTGTCCCGCCAAGTAAAATAGGTGTACGATTGGGTATATCCTTGTTTTCCCAATTGCTGCATTACTTTTGGAGCGGTAAATGCCTCTGCCAAAAAGATAACATCAGGGTGTTTTGCCTTAACCTCGGTAATTATCCAATTCCAAAAATAGAACGGTTTTGTATGTGGATTATCAACCCTAAAAATGTTAATACCACAATCTATCCAATAAAGTAAAATGTCCAAACAAGCTTTCCACAAGTTTTCATAATCGTCGTTTTCCCAATAGATAGGCAATATATCTTGGTACTTTTTTGGTGGATTTTCAGCATACTGAACCGTTCCGTCGGGTCGCCATTTGAACCATTGCGGATGTTTTTTTACCCAGGGGTGATCAGGAGCAGCCTGTAAGGCATAGTCCATGGCAATTTCAATATTATGGACTTTCGCTTTTTGTATTAGTGCCTTAAAATCTTTTAAAGTTCCCAAGTCAGGATGAATATCTTTATGCCCCCCCAATTTAGAACCTACGCCCCAAGTTGAACCCACATCACCTTCAAGGGCGGTGGTTGTATTGTTTTTCCCTTTTCTGTTCACCTCTCCGATAGGATGGATAGGTGGTAAATAGAGGGTGTCAAAGCCCATATTTGCTATTCTGGGCAACAAACGTTCACAGTCTCTAAAAGTACCGTGTTTTCCCTGGTGTTCAGATGCCGAACGTGGGAAAAATTCGTACCAAGTACTAAATCTAGCTTTTGGTCTATCCACATAAACTTGATAATCTTTAGAGGTATTCGCTAATATTTTTTGCGGATTTTTTTCAAAAATGGCATGAAGTTTATTGCTACTTGCTTCCTTTATGGCTTCATCATAACTAGATTCGTTTTTAAATATTTTTTGTAAATGTTTAAGGTATTCTTTTTCTTTAGAACCTGCTTTCTTGCCAATTTCCTTCGCAAATTCAATTCCCTCCAACAATTCCGATTTTACGTGCTGGCCATCTTGTATCTTTCTGATGATTCCGTGTTGCCAATTGAGAGCATAATCTACCCATGCTTCTACTTTATAGGTATAGTAACCTTGTTTTTTTACCGTAAACGATGTGTGCCACTCGTCATTTCCCGAAAGGTTCATTCGGGTTTCGCTCCAACTTTTGTCATCTTCATGTTTATATAAAACTGATGCGGCAATTATATCGTGTCCATCCGCAAATACATGTGCGTTTACGTTAACAATCTCATTTACAACACGTTTAATGTAATATTTTCCACAATTTACACTCGGCGAAACATAGTCTATTAGTACTCTTTTTTGGTTTAGCATATTAGATTGGTTATTTATGTAGGAAAGCAAAAATAATTAATTCGGTTAAATTACATATCCTTTGGGAATTACGGCATGTTTTTTAATAACCACAATGCCCTCTTTAATAACGTATTGATCTGTTTCCTTATCTTCAAGATGTTTGCCTCCATTAATTCTTACGTCGTCACCTATACGGCAATTTTTATCGATAATGGCATTTTTTATAAAGCATCTTTCGCCAATACCCATTAAAATAGGGGTCTTTTTTTTGTTGATTTCTTCTAAAGATTCGTAATAGTCGCATCCCATCATGTAGGTGTTGATAACGGTTGATTCCTTGCCTATTCTAGATCTGATACCAATTACCGAGCTTTCAATTTTAGCGGCATGTATAATACACCCTTCTGCTACCACCGCTTTATCTAGCACGGTGCCGGACACTTTTGAAGTTGGTAATATTCTAGCTCTTGTATATACTCTTTGATCCGTATCATAAAGGTTGAATTTAGGAATATCATCCGTTAACCCTAAGTTGGCTTCAAAAAAGGAATCAATATTACCTATGTCGGTCCAGTAGCCTTCAAATTGATAACTTAATGTTTTATGATCGTGAATAGCTCCTGGGATAATCTCTTTACCAAAATCGTTGGTGTCCGGATTGCTCATTAAATCTATTAATAATTGTCTATTAAAGATATAAATACCCATGGAAGCCAGGTAATTTCTGCCTTCGTTTTTCATCTCATTACTCACTTCCGAAGTCCAATCAGGCAAAAGTTCGGCATCGGGTTTTTCAATAAAAGAGGTTATTATATTTTTATCATCTGACTTTAAAATTCCGAACGAAGTTGCATCGTTTGCATTTACGGGAATAGTGGCAATTGATATTTCAGCTTCGCTTTTAATATGTTCTTCAAGCATTAAATTATAATCCATTTGGTAGAGTTGGTCACCGGACAATATCAGGGCATATTCAAAATCATGTCGTAAAAAGTGGTGCATGCTCTGTCTCACGGCATCTGCAGTACCTTGAAACCATGATTTGCTTTGTATGGTTTGTTCTGCAGCCAGTACATCAACAAAAGCGGAACTAAAAAAGCTAAAATGGTAGGTATTTTTTATATGTCTATTTAATGATGCCGAATTAAACTGTGTTAATACATACATTCTCTTGATATCACTATTTATACAATTGGAGATGGGAATATCTACCAATCTGTATTTTCCCGCTATGGGTACTGCTGGTTTTGACCTTGATTCCGTTAATGGGTAAAGCCTTGTTCCTTGACCACCACCTAAAATAATACCTAATACATTGTTGCTCATAATACTTCTTTTATGGGTTCTATAAATTTTTTATTGCCGTAATCCTATACCAAGGACTTATACAACTGTTCTACTTGTTTGGCAATGGCTATCCAATCAAAAGTCTGTTCTACCCTTGCCCTTCCTTTTTTTGCCATTTTTTTTGTTAACTCCTTGTCGTTTATTAATTTATTTACTCCATCTGCCAAATCCCTAGAAAATTTGTCGGGGTTTACAGGTTCAAAAGGAGCTTCTTTTTGCTGTTCTAACGGAATTAATAAGCCCGTTTCACCATGAACTACAACCTCCTTAATGCCTCCAACCGCACTTGCCACTACGGCTGTTTCACAAGCCATGGCTTCAATATTGATAATACCAAATGGTTCATAAATTGACGGACAGCAAAACACATCTGCATGTGAATAAAGTTGAATCACTTCTTTTTTGGTTACCATTTTATCGATCCAAATGATATTATCACGTGTTTTTTTAACTTCATTCACGCTATCTTCCATTTCTTTGGCAATTTCGGGCGTGTCCGGTGCACCGGCACATAAAACAATTTGGGTATTCTTATCTATATACTTTATGGCATTTACCAAATGTATTATTCCTTTTTGCCGGGTAATCCTACCTACAAAAAGAACATAAGGTTTTGATTTGTCTATACCGTATTCGTCCAATGTAGAGGTGTCTTGTGTAACCACATATTCTTGTAAGTTTATACCATTATATATAACCTTTACTTTATCCTCATCAACATCAAAATACTTTAAAACATCTTCTTTGGTTTCTTTGGATACCGCGATAAGAGCATCTGCCATTTCAATTGCTGTTTTTTCTATCCATGACGAAGCATCGTAGCCACGCCCCAACTGTTCCCTTTTCCAAGGTCGTAGAGGCTCCAAAGAATGTGTAGTTATCACTAAAGGAATACCATAGCACAATTTTGCAACAATTCCCGCAAAATGAGCGTACCAAGTATGACAATGTACCACATCGGCATCAATATCATCGGCATTCATATGGATACCTGTGCTTAATGTTTTTAAAACTGCTTGAAGTTTATCATTTGTTTTGTCAAAAACAGGATTATCATAGGGAAAGCCTTTTACAGTTAAATTTTCTGACTCACTGTTCTGATCGCCAAAACACCTCACATCTATTTCCATCAATTTGGACAATTCGGTTGCCAAATATTCAACATGCACACCTGCTCCACCATAAACATAAGGAGGAAATTCTCTTGTATAAAAAAGTGCTTTCATTAATAATTTCTTTAAAGTTATGGTAAAATAATGGAATACCTATGAATCACTTTTTTAGTAACGGGTATAATATTAGCATGTAAAATATCCATAGGTAAGGTTTGAGAAACATTAAAGTTACAAAAAAGTTTTTATTACAGCCATTAAAAGCCAATCTTTTTTCTCATCAAACCCATTGACATAGAATTGACTATTTTTACCTACCAAAAATTGCTTGGTTAATGATTGTAAAGAAATACTACTATATAATCTTATTTTTATTTACCTATTTAAGTTGGTCGCAAAACAACGTGCCACCAACTATAAATGCGGTAGGTAACCAAGCCTATTGTCCATTGTCAGAGGTTAATATTGTTACCAGTTTTGATATTATTGATCCGGACGATAGTACCATAAAAGCATTGTACATTCAAATCTCAGAAGGTTATGTTAATGGAGAAGATGAATTAAAGTTGAACAATAGCACATCGCATCCAAATATTGTTTCTTCTTGGAGTATGTTGGAAGGAAAGTTGACATTGAATGGTGCCAATGGTTTGGATGTAAACTATACCGATTTAATCGCTGCGGTTAAAGATGTTGTTTTTACAAATAATTCTGTAAATGTTTCCGGAAACAGGTCTTTTTCATTTACCATAGGTTCTGCAAATTATTTACCATCTACCGATCATTATTATGAATATGTTTCGGATATTGGCATTACTTGGACAGATGCAAAGGTAGCGGCAGAAAACAGAACTTACCTTGGACTGCAAGGCTATTTAGTTACAATAACCTCTGCAGATGAGGCAAAATTAGCTGGGGAACAAGCGAAGGGAACGGGATGGATCGGTGGTAGCGATGCCGAAACCGAAGGTAATTGGAAATGGGAAACGGGTCCTGAAAAAGGCACCTTTTTTTGGTTTGGATTAGCCGTAGGAAACTCCCCAACGTTCGCCTTTTGGAATACGAACGAACCTAATGATTTGAACGGTGAAGATTATGCACATATTACAGATCCGAATATAGGAATCCCTGGTTCTTGGAACGATTTAAGCAATACCGGTGCTGCCGAAGGCGACTTTCAGCCCAAGGGGTATATTGTGGAATATGGTGGTATGCCCGGAGATCCTGTTGTAAACATTTCGGCAAGTACGGAGATGTATATTCCAACCATTAATGCTACTTTTCCCGCAACACGATGTGGTCCTGGGCAGATTTCATTAAAGGCAACCTCAGCCATTGGAGATGTAGTTTGGCACAACAGCCCCACAGGTGGGTCCATTTTGTTTACAGGAGAAATTTTTAACCCGAACATTACCAATACTACTACTTTTTATGCTTCCGTTGTTGGAGCTGGGTGTGAAGAAAGCCCAAGAATTCCCGTAATTGCCACCGCAAAAGAACTACCCGACATTTTACCCATGTTAAATTTCAAAAATTGTGATGTTGATGAGGTTGCTGATGGGTATACCATTTTTAATTTAAACGAGGCCACTGAAATAATTACAAAAGGTAATGATGAACTACGGGTCTCCTATCATTTATCAGTAGCGGATGCGGAGAGTAACATAAATTCCATCAATCCATTTCCATTCGAGAATCAAACTAGCACCACGGTTTATGCCCGTGTTGAAAAACCGAATGCTTGTTTTTTGATTTCTACCGTAAATTTAGAAGTCTCAACAACCTCTTTTACTAACGGTTATTCATATAATTTGGTAGGTTGTGATAATTTAGACGCTAATGACGGCATTGCGGTTTTTGATCTTACCGAGGCATCTAATCAATTGATTAATCAATTTCCAACGGGTCAAAACCTAAAAGTTGCTTATTTCAAAAACCTAGTCGATGCCCAATTAGAAGAAAATGAAATTATTGATCAAGCTAATTATATTAATGAAAATCCTTATACCGAAACACTTTTTGTCCGCGTGGAAAGTGCCAACAACGGAGCTTGTTATGGAATTAGCCCAAGTTTAGTGTTGAAAGTAAATCCGAGTCCAGAATTTGAAATTGAAACCAATGCTGCCTTTTGTTTGAACATTGGAATACTTACTTTAGAAACTTTTAATCCGAAAGATGACTATAGTTACGAATGGAAAAACGAAAACGATGAAACAATTAGTACCGATCCTACCGCGACCGTAACCTCTAAAGGTATTTATACCGTTACTGCAACTTCTACCTTAGGATGTACTTCAACACCAAAAACAATTACAGTTAAGGAGTCTGACTTAGCCAATATTACTCTGAACGACATCCTAATAAAGGATGATTCGGAAAATAATTCAATAACTATTAATACCGAAAACTTAGGCATTGGCGATTACGAATTTGCTTTGGATGATGCCGATGGGGCGTATCAAACAGAACCTTTATTTGAAAATGTCTCGGCTGGAATCCATACCATATATATTAGAGAACAAAATAATTGCGGAACAACAAGTATAGACGTTTCCGTTATTGGGTTTCCAAAATTCTTTACACCAAACAACGACGGGTTCAACGATACTTGGCAAATAAAGGGTATTAATGAAGACTCCTTTCAAATGTCAACTATTTATATTTATGATAGATTTGGAAAAATGTTGGCTAAAACCAATGTAAACGATAAAGGTTGGGATGGTACTTATAAGGGCAACCCAATGCCCGCTAGCGACTATTGGTTTAAAGTGCAGCTCACCGATAAAAACGGTAATGTCAGAAATAGAAAAGGACATTTTAGTTTGGTTAGACGATAGTAGTCTCTGGTCGTTCGTCTTTAGTCGTTAGAAGAAACGCTCTGTGAATCTCTTTTTTCTCTGTGTGGCTCTAATGAATAACCTTTTTTGCTCCATGCTCTTTTCTCTATTTTCTATGATCTAAAATAATTTTCACTTTTTCCTTCAAAACAGGCAACACACTTTCTTCGAACCAAGGATTTTTTGTCAACCAAAACCTATTTCTAGGTGATGGATGCGGCAATACGAAATAATTTGGCAAATAGTCCTTATAATTTTTTACGGTTTCGGTCAATGTTCTTTTAGCTTTATCCTTTAAATAATACTTTTGAGCGTACATTCCAATGAGAACAATCAATTCAACATTGGGCATTTTTTCTAAAATTTGTTGATGCCACAATGGTGCACATTCGGGTCTGGGAGGCAAATCTCCCGATTTTCCTTTTCCAGGATAACAAAATCCCATGGGCATAATTGCTATTTTTTCTGTATTGTAAAATGTTTTATCGGTAACACCTAGCCATTTTCGCAATTGTATTCCGCTAGGGTCATTCCAAGCAATACCAGTTTTATGCACTTTAGTTCCTGGAGCTTGACCAATAATTACAATTTTAGAATTGATGCTAGCAGTAACAATGGGTCTTGGCCCCAACGGTAAATGTGCCTTACAAACGTCGCATTTTCTAATATTTATTAAAAGATTCTTCATTTTATACAACAAACCATTTGAATAAATAGATAGTTAACATTCCCCAAAAAGTACCCGTTGCCATACTCAAAATGGCTAAAATTATGGCATGAGGCATCCATTTCTTTTCATAAGCTGCCGTAACTGCCGGGGCTGTGGCAATACCACCAACATTGGCCATACTGGCAATAGGCACCCAAGCCGTATTGATATTTAAAGCTTTAGCAATAATCAGCATAATAACAAAATGGCTAATTAACCAAATAATTAAAAAGCCTAAAAAACTCCATTCAAATTGAACCAAACTGAACTTTAGTTTTAATCCCAACACCGCCATTACAATCAAAATTAAAATTCCGCCTAGTTTTAATACAAATTTAAAGTTCCATTTCGGAATAAAATTGCTAAAAACCAATCCTAATATAGACAAAACAATAATTTTTACCACAAAACTATCTACAAAGTGGTTTGTAGCCAACACACTAAAAATTAAAAGTAAAAAACACAAAAAAGGTTTTATAAATTCAGTATCAAGGCTCTTTATCTCATCTGGCATTGCCAAGTTGGTAATCTTTAATTTCTTGTTTAAAAACCTGCTTTTTTTAATGGTTTGAAACATTAAGATTGTCCAAATATTTACAAGAATATTATCCAATACTAACACCGTTAAAAAAATATTTTCTGGACACTCTACTAATTCTTTTAAAACCAATTGACTTGTGCTTCCACCTATCCAGCTTCCCACAATAGGGGGAATTCCTTTCCAATATTCTTGATTTATAAAAGTTTGGGCAATCAATTCTGTATCTAAAAAGATAAGGGCTAAGGTTACCGGAAAAATAGCTATCCACATAGAACCCAAAGCAAATAATAAGATAGGTTTCCAACCAATGGCTTTTAATTGACCAATGGACAAACTACTCATTACGGCCACAATGGCGAGTGGAATGAAATAAGTTTTGCTATAATCGTGAATGGTATCGGCAGAAAAATCCTGACCCAACAATGCTGAAATACCAGCGGGAATTAAATATGCCAATAAAATGGCAGGCACCCAATCGAATAAAGATTTGATGTGTTTATTTTCCCATTTATCGAGATAATAAACGGCAACAACGGTAAAAATTGTGATTAGCCAAGGGGTCATGGGTTGGATGTTGAGAATTATGCCGTTGAAAGTTACATTAAATTTTAAAATTTAAGCGATAATAATTGATTTTTACAGTTAATTATTTGATTTTAAGGGTGTAAACTTTTTATTTTTAAATTGTCCTATTACAAGATTCATTTTGGATATACATTTGAAAAACGTTAAGCGTCATAAACAGGGTTTTGTTAAGTTTTAATTTTACAAAAAATCTACATTACTATAAATCGGGTATGTTTTATATTTTAATAATTAATATTGGAATAAAATTAAAAGTATGAATACAAATATAATTGCCGTATCGCTCTTTCTTTCAATAATTATAAGGACTTTAATTGTTGAAATTGGAAAATCAAGACGCATAAATCAACTTAAAAATGTTGATAAATCTAAGATCGAATCAATTGGGAAATATGAAAAAAATTAATTACAGATTATCAAATCCAACAATCAACTAAAATGAATTTAATAAATATTGATATAGGGAAGTTTGGAAAATGGTTTTATAAATCAGTAAAATGGATTTCAATCTGGGTTTTATTGCCCATTATAATTCTTGTTGTAATACTAATTATATTCTTTAGTGATAAAATAATTCAAATTTTAGAAGTTATTTGAATTTTTTTGTGGTTCAGGTAGTTTCTATGTAAGACTTATTTTCTACCCTCTAAAACAATTACAAACTCCCCTTTAGGCGGTTTATTCTCAAAATGTTCCAAAATTTCTTTTAAAGTTCCCCTGACTGTTTCTTCATACAATTTGGTCAACTCACGTGAAACAGATATTTTTCTTTCTTCACCAAAGTACTCCGCAAACTGGGTTAATGTTTTTATCAATTTGTGCGGCGATTCATAAAAAATCATCGTCCTTGGTTCTTCTGCCAATAGTTCCAATCTTGTTTGCCTTCCCTTTTTAATGGGTAGAAATCCTTCAAAAATAAATTTATCATTGGGTAACCCACTATTTACCAACGCTGGTACAAAAGCGGTTGCACCAGGTAGACACTCCACTTCAATATCATTTTCTATACAAGCTCGGGTCAATAAAAATCCAGGATCGGAAATTGCTGGAGTACCCGCATCGGAAATCAAAGCAATGGATTCACCTGATTTTAGTCTTTCAACAATTCGCGTTACCATTTTATGCTCATTGTGCATATGATGGCTTTGCATAGGTGTGCCAATATTAAAATGTTTTAATAGTTTACCAGAAGTACGAGTATCTTCGGCCAAAATAGTATCCACTTCTTTTAAAACCTTTACAGCTCTAAAAGTCATATCATCTAAATTACCTATTGGAGTGGGAACGATGTATAGTTTTGGAATCAATTTTTAAATTTAGAAACGCAATTTAACAAAGTTTGTTAAATATCAGACCATGTTTTGTTTTCATTATATTTGCTTTAGCATACTTGGAATTTGTATTTTTTATTTTTATGGAAGATTTTATCCTATACTTAAAATTAGGTTTATATCATGTGCTTGATTGGCAGGCTTATGATCACATATTATTTTTAATTGCATTAGTTGTAATTTACAATTTTAGCAATTGGAAAAAAGTCATTTGGTTGGTAACACTTTTTACCATTGCTCATACGCTGACATTAGCATTGGCCGCTTATAAAGTTATAAATGTAAATATTTCCATTGTTGAGTTTTTAATCCCGTTGACTATTTTTATCACCGCAGCCGTCAATATTTTTACCGTAAAGAAGAGCAAACAAAAAAACTCAAATGTTAATTTATTTTTTGCCCTTTTCTTTGGATTGATACACGGTTTGGGCTTTTCCAATTATTTTAGAATGCTTATGGACGATAGTGAAGCCAAACTTTTACCGTTATTAGAATTTGCAATTGGTATAGAAATTGCTCAAGTAATTATTGTAATAACACTATTGGTTTTAGGTTACATTGCCCAAACTTTTTTTAGGATTTCAAAAAGGGATTGGGTACTGGTATTATCATCCATTGTAATTGGGGTAGTAATACCGATGCTTTTTGATCGCATATTTTGGTAAAAATTTAACAAAAAAACCCATTAATTTATCGGTACTTTGCCGACTAATATTTCGTTATACCTAAAATGACACCAGAAAAACAACGTAAATATGATGTTGCCTATTTAAAAATGGCAAAGGAATGGGCCAAGCTATCTTATTGTAAACGTCGTCAGGTAGGAGCCTTAATCGTAAAAGGAAAAATGATTATTTCCGATGGATATAATGGCACCCCAACTGGTTTTGAGAATGTTTGTGAAGACGATGATAATTATACAAAATGGTATGTTTTACATGCTGAAGCTAATGCTATTTTAAAGGTAGCTTCATCTACACAAAGTTGTAATGGTGCCACACTTTATATAACCATGTCGCCGTGTAAAGAGTGTAGCAAGCTCATTCATCAATCGGGCATTAAAAGATTAGTTTACGCCGATGCCTATAAAGACGATTCTGGTTTAAAATTTTTAGAAAAAGCAGGTGTGGAACTTGTCTATATCAATCAAACATAATGAGTAAGAACAAAATATATTATCCTCTATTTTTATCGTTGGCCGTTGCCTTGGGTATTTTTATTGGCAGTATGTTAGATTATCCTCAGAAAAGTGCCGCGTTACTTTTTAATACCAATCCTCAAGAAGCAAAAATTAAACGATTGATAAACTATATTCAGTACGATTATGTTGATAAGGTAGATACCGATAGTTTATTAGATGGTACAATTAGAAACATCTTAGGTAAACTGGATCCACATTCGGTTTATATTCCTGCAAGTGAGCATGATGCTATAGCCGAGACTATGAACGGCGAATTTGTAGGTGTAGGCATTCGCTTTTTTATGTATAATGATTCTTTAACGGTTACCAATGTGGTAAAAGACGGCCCGAGCGATAAAGCGGGCGTTGAGCCTGGTGATAGAATTTTAATTGCCAATAACGATACATTATATGGGAAAAACCTGATGAGCAATTATATTATCAAAACCTTCAAGGGCGAACCCAATACAAAAGTTAAAATTAAGGTGTATAGAAAATATAAAGATACGCTGTTGAATTTCACCTTAAAAAGAGGTACTATTCCATTAGAAAGCGTACCAAGTTACTATATGTTAACGGATACCTTGGGCTATATAAAAATAGACAAGTTTGCTAACAAAACTTATGATGAGTTTAAAACCGCGTTAAACACATTAAAGCAAAAAAATATGAAACGCTTGGTGTTGGATTTAAGGGGAAATCCCGGAGGTTATTTGGGGATAGCTACCCAAATTGTTGACGAGTTTTTAGAAGATGACAAGCTGATAGTCTTCACTAAAAATAAAGGTGGAAAAATAGATAAAACTTTTGCTACTTCAAAAGGCGATTTTGAAAAAGGACAGGTGTATGTTCTAATTGATGAAGTTTCTGCCTCGGCCAGTGAAATAGTAGCCGGAGCTTTACAGGATAACGATAAAGGTGTAATTGTCGGTCGCCGTTCTTTTGGTAAGGGATTGGTACAACAGGAAATGGAATTGGGCGATGGTTCTGCCGTTAGGTTAACCGTATCACGTTATTATACACCAACTGGAAGATCTATTCAAAAACCATATAATACCGGAAATGGTCAGAGTTATTATAATGATAGAATTACTCGATACCATAATGGTGAATTAACCAATTTTGATAGTATCAAAGTAGTTGATTCTTTAAAGTTTGTTACCCCAAAGGGTAAAAACGTTTATGGTGGCGGCGGCATTGTTCCTGATGTTTTTGTGAGTATCGATACAACAGCATATTTAGGCAGATTTCATTTTGCAACTATGCAGGATTTTGTATTTGAATATGTAGATAATCACCGTGAAAAAATGAATACTTGGACAGAGGGAGATTTTAAGCAAAATTTTGACGATGACGGTGAAATTTTGAAAGAATACCTTTCACTTTTTGACGATGAAAGTAAAATTTCCGATATAATAACTCCTCATCTAAAACGCTATTTAAAAGCACTTTTTGCTCGGAATTTATTTGATGAAAATTTATTTTATCAGGTATTAAATAATGGCGATGAGATGTTAAAAAGAGTAAAAGAGCTGGAAATGCAAGGGAATCCAGTTATGAGTTCGGACTTATGAGTTCAGAGTGTTACGTGTCACGTCTTGAAATTGGTTTATACCTAAAAAACTGAAAACTGCCATTGCGGACTGCCGACTTACTTTACCTTATCATGCACTTTTGTGTGTTCACCACCGTTCCATTTTGTTAAAATATCGGTAGCTACTGATGCTCCACTGCCACATGCAATAGCGAATTGACTACGCCATCCCGCCAAAGTACCGGCAACATATATTCCATCAGCAACTAAATGGTCATTATTCTTTAGCTGAATACGGTTTTTTTCAGGTTTTGCTTTTTGATGAGGCACTACATACTGTTCCAATCCTTTTATAAAAAAAGTGTTGGTATAGCCAACGGCTATTACAATTTCTTTGGCGTTATAATCAGACTGGTTGGTAACAACCTTAAAACTATCATGTAAATGTTTAATTTCAGTAACCTTTTCTTTTTCAATTTGAGAAACATGTGGGTATAACTCAAAAAGTTGATTTTTACCCGTTTCAAGAATATACTGTCCAGTTGTACCAGCATCTAATCCCAAAACATTATTAAATAGGGCATCTTGTAGGTGAGATGCTTTTTGATGTATAATAATTCCAATTTTTTTGTTTTTGGCAAAATCCTTTTCTTTGGCAGAACCCAAAATTAAAGCACAAGACATTCCAGCCGCACCTCCACCAATAATAAGAATGTCAAAATTTTTCATTTTTAATGATTAAATAAATCTTGAATATTTGCCGCAAACAGTTTTACAGCAATGGCCAATAAAATTACACCAAATATTTTTCTAATTACATCTATTCCACCTCTGCCTAGCAAGCGTTCAATCCTTTTAGATAGTTTTAATACAATATATACAAAAATAGTATTGATAATGATTGCAATTACAATGCTAATTGTTTCGTATTCTGCACGTAGCGAAAGTATGGTAGTCATTGTACCCGCACCTGCAATTAGCGGAAAGGCCAATGGCACAACACTTGCGGTTTCAGGAGCATTATGTTTATACAATTCTATTCCTAACACCATTTCCAATGCCAAAAAGAAAATAACAAAAGCACCTGCCACAGCAAATGAATTTACATCAACACCAATTAGCTTCAAAATTTCCTCTCCAACAAATAGAAATACAATCATAATTATTACTGCAACAATTGATGCTTTTTCTGACTGTATATGTCCAACTTTTTGACGTAAATCTATAATTATGGGTATGCTTCCCACTATATCTATAACAGCAAATAAGACCATAGTTGCTGTCATTATTTCTTTAAAATCTAACTGCATTTTCTTCGTTTTTAAATTTTCGGCAAAAGTAGTACTAAAAATTCGAGATTTGATATTAAAAATTTAAAATTTTAATGTGTTTTTTAAATTATATTAAATACAACCTTTTTACAAAAAATATAAACCACAAATTACACGATTGAACCAATAAACAATTAAACATTTACACAAATATCACGTACTTTTGCCGTTTCAATTAGATGTAAAATGTTTCAATTAGGTAAAACCATAGTTTCTGAAGAAATTATTGAAAATGATTTTGTCTGCAATCTTTCTGCGTGTAAAGGAACTTGTTGTGTAGATGGTGAAGCGGGTGCACCGCTTGAAGAAGATGAGTTGAAAACCTTAATGGATATTTACCCTAAAGTAAAACCCTATTTAACGAAAGAAGGTATAGAGGCCATTGAAGACCAAGGGTTATTTGTTACTGTGGATGGAGAATTTGAAACCCCCTTAATACCAAGAGATGACAGTTGTGTTTATATTAATTATGATGAAAAAGGCATTGCCCAATGCGGTATAGAAGAGGCTTACAACCAAGGTGAAATCACTTTTAAAAAACCGATTTCTTGTCATTTATATCCAGTTAGGGTAAAAAGTTATTCAGAATTTGCGGCCGTAAATTACCACAGATGGGAAATTTGTGACGACGCTTGTACTTTGGGCAAGGAGCTTCAAGTGCCTGTTTACAAATTTGTAAAGCATGCTTTAATCAGAAAATTTGGTGAAGACTGGTATGAAGAATTGGAAAAAGTTGCGGAAAAGATGAAAGGTCAACAATAATTTTTTTACCAATATTTTAAGAAGAATAATTGTTAAAATGTATATATTTGTTCTTAATTAAACAGAAAAATTTAAACAAATGAAATTTATTAAAAAGTTAGTTTTTGCAGTTGCCTTAATTGGAGGAATAACTACCATGAATGCACAATTTTCTATTGGTGGAGGTGTAGGTTTTAACGATAAAATGGGAGGCCCGGGAATCTTGGCAAAAGCCGAAGTAGAAATTATGGATAATATTTCTATCTCACCAAGTATATCTTATTTTTTTGGTAGTAAATTATATGGCTACGAAAGAAATTTATTTGCTGTAGATGCTAATGGACACTATAAAATCGAAATAATGATGGATGAGCTTGATGTTTATCCGTTGGCGGGTTTAAATTACTCAAGTTACAATACTGGTGATTACAGACTTAATGATGATGAATTTAAAGTTAAAGGAAATAGCTTAGGGCTTAATATTGGCGGTGGCGGCAGATGGAAATTTACAGATCAACTGAGTGTTTTTGCGGAGTTAAAATATGTAATTAGCAATTATAGCCAAGTAGTTTTTGCCGGTGGTATTTTATACGAGCTATAACTCTAAAAAGAATAATTTCTTAAATAACTAAAGAGTCAATTTTTATTGGCTCTTTTTTTTGTTTTTAAATTTCCATTTAAGCAGAATTTCAAAAACCCAGCAAACTTCCTTACTCGCTAAAGAGACCTATTTTTAATAAGCTGACTATCAGTGATATAATTAACTTAGTTTTAATAAGTAATAAACAATTTTAATGTCGTTTGTTAAAAACTTCACGTGTTTTGTGAATAATTATGGCTTTGATTCCTCGTCAAAAAAATGAACCTTTGTAAACTCGGTTTTCAACAAAAAAATCCAGCAATTATTTTTCTAATTTAAACTAATTCTACTATTATGTCTCAAATTGAGCCAATTCTTGAACCTAATGACAACAGATTTGTAATTTTTCCAATCCAACATCCAGATTTATGGGAATGGTATAAATTACAGCAAGCCAGTATTTGGACCGCCGAAGAAATTGACTTGGAAAAGGATATTAACGATTGGAACAACAAACTGACTGATGATGAAAAGTATTTTATCAAGCACGTTTTAGCCTTTTTTGCCGCTTCCGATGGTATTGTAAATGAGAATTTAGCTGAAAATTTTGTGTCTGAAGTGCAATATACCGAAGCAAAATTCTTTTACGGATTTCAGATTATGATGGAAAACATCCATTCTGAGGTCTATTCTCTGCTTATTGACACTTATGTAAAAGACGAAAAAGAGAAAGACCAATTATTTAGGGCCATTGAGGTTTTTCCTGCTATTAGAGACAAAGCACAATGGGCATTGAAGTGGATAGATAGTCCAAGTTTTGCAGAACGTTTGATTGCTTTTGCCGCCGTTGAAGGTATCTTCTTTTCTGGTAGTTTCTGCTCCATATTTTGGTTGAAAAAAAGAGGTCTTTTGCCAGGTCTTACGTTCTCTAACGAATTAATCTCAAGAGACGAAGGTATGCATTGCGATTTTGCCGTGCACCTGCATAATAACCACATGGTAAATAAAGTCCCTAAAGAACGAATCAAAGAAATACTTTGCGATGCACTTGATATAGAAAGAAGCTTTATAACAGAATCGCTTCCTGTTAGCCTTATCGGAATGAATGCCAAATTAATGACTGAATACTTAGAGTTTGTAACTGACAGGCTTCTAGTAGAGTTTGGTTGCGAAAAGGTATATAACTCAGCCAATCCATTTGATTTTATGGAAATGATTTCTCTAGAAGGAAAAACCAATTTCTTTGAGAAAAAAGTTTCTGAATACCAAAAAGCTGGAGTAAAATCTGGTGGAACGGGCAGTATTAGCTTTGATGCTGATTTTTAACGAGTCTGTCATTCCCGCGTCTGCGTGCCACCACAGCTTTAGCGGAGGAGCAAGGTGGGAATCTCATGATGCTTTACATAAGTCTTGATTGAGCTCGGTACAATGGCTGAAAGAATCTTTTGAAAACAGTATTCACATTAATGAGATTCTTCACTTCATTGCATTTCGCTCTGAATGACAAATACCAAATTAACCAATGACTATTAACCTAATAACTAAATAACTTAACAATATGTATGTACTAAAAAGAGACGGAAAAAGAGAACCGGTAATGTTTGATAAAATTACCGCTAGGGTAAGAAAAATGTGTTACGGATTAAACAAATTGGTTGATCCTGTAAAAGTTGCCATGCGTGTTATTGAAGGGCTTTATGACGGGGTTTCAACTTCAGAATTAGATAGTTTAGCGGCAGAAATTGCGGCTACCATGACAGTTCAACATCCAGATTATGCAAAACTTGCCGCTAGGATTGCCGTTTCTAACTTACATAAAAATACCAAAAAATCATTCTCTGAAACCATGACGGATCTTTACCAATACGTAAATCCTCGTACTGGCAAAAAAGGACCGATGATTGCGGATGATGTCTATAAAATTATTCAAGACAATGCTGAAAAACTGGATTCTACAATAATCTACAACCGCGATTTTAATTATGACTTTTTTGGGTTCAAAACCTTAGAACGTTCTTATCTTTTAAAAATTAACGGTAATATCGTTGAGCGTCCACAACACATGCTAATGCGTGTGTCTATCGGTATCCATTTAGATGATATTGATGCTGCAATCGAGACGTACGAACTAATGAGTAAAAAATATTTTACCCATGCTACACCTACATTATTTAATGCAGGTACCCCTAAACCACAAATGTCCTCATGTTTTTTATTACAAATGCAAGAAGATAGCATCGATGGTATTTATGATACTTTGAAACAAACCGCTAGAATCTCTCAATCTGCTGGAGGTATTGGTTTGTCTTTACATAATATTAGAGCCACAGGCTCCTACATAAGAGGCACAAACGGAACCTCAAATGGTATTGTACCAATGTTGCGTGTTTTTAACGATACAGCACGTTATGTGGATCAAGGTGGTGGTAAACGTAAAGGTTCTTTTGCCATGTATTTAGAACCTTGGCATGCAGATATTTTCGACTTTTTAGATCTAAAGAAGAACCACGGTAAAGAAGAAATGCGTGCTCGCGATTTGTTTTATGCCATGTGGATTCCAGATTTATTTATGAAGCGAGTTCAAGAAGATGGTGAATGGACTTTAATGTGCCCAAATGAGTGTCCGCATTTATTTGATACTTACGGTGATGAATTTGAAAAATTATACGAAGGTTACGAAAAAGTAGGAAAAGGCAGAAAGACCATCCAAGCACGTGAATTATGGGAAAAAATACTGGAATCTCAAATCGAGACCGGAACACCTTATATGCTCTATAAAGATTCGGTAAATAGAAAATCGAATCAGAAGAATTTAGGTACTATTCGTTCGTCAAACTTATGTACTGAGATAATGGAATATACAGCAAAAGATGAAGTTGCTGTATGTAATTTAGCTTCTATTGCCATGCCAATGTTTATTAGTGAAGATGCAGAAGGTAAAAAATATTTTAACCACAAAAAGTTATTTGACGTTACTAAAAAAGCAACTCGTAATCTGGACACGGTAATTGATAGAAATTATTATCCTGTAAAAGAAGCTGAGAATTCGAACTTCCGTCATAGACCCATCGGATTGGGTATTCAAGGATTAGCGGATGCTTTTATCATGTTGCGTTTACCCTTTACTTCTGATGAAGCCAAAAAATTAAATCAAGATATTTTTGAAACGCTTTATTTTGCTGCGGTAACCTCATCTATGGAAATTGCCAAAGCAAAAGGGCCTTATTCAACTTTTAAAGGTTCACCAATGTCAGAAGGTGAGTTCCAATTTAACATGTGGAATATTTCCGAAGATGACCTTAGTGGAAATTGGGACTGGAAAAAATTACGTAAAAATGTAATGAAACATGGTGTACGCAACTCATTATTAGTTGCACCAATGCCAACAGCATCAACCTCTCAAATTTTAGGTAATAATGAAGCTTTTGAACCTTACACTTCAAATATTTACACACGTAGAGTGCTTTCAGGAGAGTTTATTGTGGTGAATAAACACTTGTTAGAAGATTTGGTAGAACTTAATCTTTGGGACAATACTATGAAAGAAAGTATTATGCGTGCAAACGGTTCAGTACAACACATTGAAGAAATTCCACAAGAATTGAAAGATTTGTACAAAACAGTTTGGGAGTTAAGTATGAAAGACATTATAGACATGGCACGTCAGAGAGGCTATTTTATAGATCAATCTCAATCATTAAATCTTTTCTTAAAAGATCCCGATTATGGAAAACTCACCTCTATGCATTATTATGCTTGGAAATCTGGTTTAAAAACGGGTATGTATTACTTAAGAACCAAATCGGCGGTAAATGCCACTCAATTTACGCTGACCAATAAGAAAGAAGAGATTAAAAAGCCCGAAGCCGTTGCAATTGAAACACAGGTAAATATTGAAAAGTCTTCAACTCCTTCTCCTGTAATTTCGGATGATGTTTCAATGACACCTGAAGAGTATAAGGCTATGATTGCATTGGCCAAAGAAAGCCAAGGTGATGATGATTGTTTAATGTGTGGATCTTAATGAAACAGTAATTTTAAACTTTAAAATTACGTTGTTAAATTAATGCCACCGAAGGGCGGTATCTCACTTTAAATTTGAGACAAACAGAAGTCTTTAGAGTTTTAATAAAAATAGTTGTGTTTAATTTAAAAATCTCGAAACTGAATTGGTTTCGAGATTTTTGTTTTTTCAAAATAATAAGCACTACATTTCGTTAAAAGCCTATGTCTTTTTTTAATTTACGGTAAATGGAAGTATTAAACTATAAGGAATTTAGGGTAACAGACGAAATGTTGGCTGGTAAAGGTAAAAGACTACTTAATTATATAATTGATATAGCTTTTTTCTATTCTTTGTTTTTTCTATTGGGGATGGTGCTATACCTTATTGCTAAAATAATGGCAAATGAAGAACTTATAACATTTCTTTTAGAATTAGAAAATTTTAATCCGATTATAGACAGGCTGTTAACTGCCGTTCTTTTAGTAATATATTATGTGGTATTAGAAAGCCTATCTCAAAAAAGTATTGGTAAATTAATTACCAGGTCAAAAGTAGTTCTAGAAAATGGAGAAAAACCACCTTTTGAAGTGTTTATCAAACGCTCACTATGCAGAATTATCCCTTTTGATCAACTCTCCTTTTTAGGTAAAAAAGGATGGCATGATTCTATTTCAAAAACCTTTGTGGTTGATGATAAAATTTTTAACGAACAAAAAACCCATCATAAAAATTATCAACAGCTTGGCTCAAAAGATCTCTAGAATAAACTCCATATATAGATCTAAACACCATTAACTATTTTGGGTGCCGCTTTATTCTTCAATCCAATCGTTAAAATTATTACAACCTGCATTTAGCACGATAATTTTAGAAGATAGTTTTAAAGATATTACTAATTTAGTCCCAGCTACCGAGAGTTTGCAACTAGTGGTTTCAACATGTTTTATTTCTTCTCTAACCTATCCTCACCATCAGTCAACCACTCTAACGAAAAACTCACAAAAGAATTCTCCGTATAATCATCTTTTTCAAAAAACAAACCTATATCACCATTTTTAAGAATGGTTAAAGACGAGTATGCTGAACTACCAGCGTAAACAGTCTTTCCTTTTGACCATGTTTTACCTTCGTCATAACTGATTTTTACGGTCATATTTTCGCGTTTGTCTATGCTATTGGCATTAGAAAACAACAATCTGTTTTTTTTATAACCATCTTCAATAGAGGTATAACGAATAATGCTCGCATTACAACCAGGATCAATTAATGCTGGTTCTTCTTGGGTGGTCCACGTTTTACCACTGTCTTTTGAAGTGTGAATATATCTCATACTCGCCTTGTTAACACGGGCATTAACCATTAGCGTTCCATCTACCAATTCCACAATTTTTGATTCGTCGGCGGGTTTTAAGGGAGTATCAATGAAGAGCCATGTTTTGCCATGGTCATCACTACCAAATACGTGCATACCGCTTTCTAAATTTACCATACAATGCAATAATAGTCCATCTTTGGTTTGGATACCTCTGCCCGAAGTGATAAATTTAAAATCGTTATGCCATTCAGGTTTTGTAATTTGCGAAGTAATATCTTCGGGTTCGCTCCATGTTTTTCCGTTGTCCGAACTTTTTGTTACGTGTAAATAATAGACATTCAGTTCTTTATCCAAATCCATAAAGCTATAAAACATAAAAATCTCATTGGTTTCATTATCCACAATCATAGAAGGGTCTGAAGCGGATTGCCCGTAAGGAAAATCTACTACACGTTCTATAGCTGACCAAGTTTTGCCATTATCAGAGCTTCGTCTGATAACTATGTTGATTTCCTTGCTCCATTTTAAATCGCCACAAGAAGGTACACGCTCATCAATAGCAGCAATTAGATCTCCATTAGGTGCAGTGACTAAGGCTGGAATTCGATAACAACTAACACTATCTGCCATTGAGGTGTTAAATAAATTCGTAAAGTTAAGTTCGTCAGGTATAGTGTTCCTTTCAGGTTTTTGTCCATATACAACTAATGTAATAGAACATACAACTACTAGAATTAAATTTTTCATGAATTAGATTTATAGATTAATGGAAAAAATTTACCTTCCATTTTTTTGCCTTTTGGTATTATAGGTACCCCCTGTAAAAGTTCATCATCGGTATTACTAATGGTTCCATCTGCAAAAACGTTTAGAACGAATGCTCTTCGGCTAACTTCAGACTTATTTTCATAAGAACCGTGCACCATTAAAGGATGATGAAAAGTGGCATATCCTTTTTTCAATTCAATAGGTAAAGGCTTAAACTCTTGTTTTTGTTCTTTGGTTAAATATTGTAAAAGTCCATCCATGTCTCCTGCCAGTTCAGGGGCATTTAACAGTCCCCATTTGTGACTTTTAGGAATGTAGTGAAGGCAACCGTTATCAATAGTAGCATCATCCAAACCGGCCCAACAAGTAAGGTGCTGCATGGCAATTGTACGTGTCCAATATGAATAGTCTTGATGCCAAGCCACCACACCTCCATGTTTTGCT
Organism: Aureibaculum koreense; assembly: GCF_034296135.1. NCBI lineage: Bacteria > Pseudomonadati > Bacteroidota > Flavobacteriia > Flavobacteriales > Flavobacteriaceae > Aureibaculum > Aureibaculum koreense. The sequence goes on along the minus strand of NZ_JAXKVV010000004.1, from coordinate 163,064 downwards.
GGTTTGCAAAACAACTGATCGTGCCAAAACCGTACTGGTTTATTTTCGAGTAGCTGATGGGCTGCTATTACAAAAGCAGGATTCCATATTACGTCGTGAAAACCTTCAGATATACGCCAATGTCCCAAAGAATGAAATAAAACAGAATTGGGATCATTCGATTCATTACTGTGAAACTCATAAAACAAATAATGTGCAGGGTGATTAGGGTTCATTACCTCAGTCAATTGTTCATTTAAAAAATCAACCTGATTTTCATCCAATAATTTGATTTCTGATACATAGCCATATTCATGAAAATGGGCAACTTGCTCATCACTCAAACGGTATTTCTCCCACTCTTCATTTGATTGGGGCTGCTTGAATAAATCACTAAGCAAATGATGATAGTCCGCTAAATCTCTAATTGTTGACATAATTTACATTTTAACTGCACGTAGTTTTGGTTTGTTTGTGCTAACTGATCATTCTTTGTTGATTGAATAGCTTTATTATTTTTCCAAGACATAAAATAGCCTTTCTCTTTACCAACTTTACATTCAATAAAAGTACGTCAAGTTTGCATAAAAAACAATCATTGAATATTTACATTAAAAATCATAACTTAGCATAGTCAATTTTTTTAACTAAATACTTAGCCATGAAATCAATAATTTATGCTTTCCTATTTCTTTTTATTTTAAAAATAAATGCCCAAGTAAATGTTACTTACCAAAAACCTTCTAAAGAAATTTTAGATTTGGTTGATGTACCATTAGCTCCATCCGTTATTATGGATGACAGTAAATCCGTAATGATTTTCCTATACAGAGATGCTTTTAAAACGATAGCTGAACTTTCAGAAGATGAATTGCGTTTGGGTGGATTGCGTATCAATCCTAAAACTAATATTGGTAGTAGAACCAATTACTACAACAATATTAAAATGAAAAGTTTGGGGAGTAAAAAAGCTGATTTGATTCAAGTATCGGGTCTACCTGATAATCCGAGAATTGCTAATTTTAGTTGGAGTCCCGATCAAAAAAAGATTGCTTTTACACAAACCACTCCTAAAGGTGTTGAATTATGGGTTATTGACATTGCCAATGTAAGTGCAAAAAAACTGACTGAAGCCAATATCAACGCCAATATGCGAGATGTTATAAATTGGTTTGAAGATAGTGAGCATATTTTGGTAAAAATGCTTTCCGAGGATAGAAAAGAATTGATAAACACTTCAAAAGCTATTCCCGATGGCCCTACGGTTTCTGTTAATGACGGTAAAAAAGCACAAAACAGAACGTATCAAGATTTGTTAAAAAACCCCAATGATGAGCATAATTTTGAGCAATTGGCCCTTTCTGAACTGCACAAAATTTCCTTAAACGGAATTTCTCAAAAATGGTTGGAAAGTGCAATGTATGAATCTATCACTTTTTCGCCCGATGGCAGCTATGTCATGGTGTCAACTGTAGAAAAACCTTTTTCTTATATAGTTACCTATCGTCGTTTTCCTTCCAAAACTAAAATCTACACTAAAAATGGAATGGAAGTAGCCACGGTATTGGAATCGCCGTTATTGGAAGATCTGCCGCAAGGCTTTATGGCAACGGAAAAAGGTAGAAGAAACTTTAGCTGGCGTGCAGATAAACCGGCAACGTTAATTTATGCAGAGGCTTTAGATGGTGGCGATCCTGAAAATAAAGTCGATTTTAGGGATGAAATTTTTCAACTGGAAGCTCCTTTTAAAGGTGATGGCCAACCCATTTTAAAAACCATAAATCGGTATTCGGGAATACAATGGGCAAACGACAACTTGGCTATAGCCTATGATTATTGGTGGAATACCAGAAATACTAAAACCTATGTTTTTAATCCGTCGGATGCTTCTCAAAAACCGGAAATTATCGAAGATAGAAATTACCAAGACGTGTATGCCGATCCTGGCTCTTTTGTTACCAAAAGAAACGACATGGGCAGTACTATTTTAGCCCTAGATAAAAGAAATAATGCTTATCTAATCGGTAGAGGTTTTTCCGAAAAAGGTCAATTCCCTTTTCTAGATAAAATGGATTTAAAAAGCAAAGCCAAACAACGGCTATATCAATCAAAATATACGGACAAACTCGAAAATTTGAACGATTTTGACGTTGATAAAAACCAATTGTTAGTGAGAATAGAATCTCCGAGCGAATACCCAAATTACTATTTCAGAAATGTAAGGAACAAAAAACTAACACAATTAACTTCTTTTGAAAACCCATTTAAGGCCATTCAAGATGTACACAAAGAGGTAATTACCTATAAACGTGATGATGGACTGGAACTTTCTGGCACATTGTATCTTCCAGTTGGTTACGATATGGAGAAAAAAGAAAAGATGCCAATGATTTTATGGGCCTACCCCAGAGAATTTAAAGACAAAAGTAGTGCTTCGCAAAATACCAGTAATCCCAATGAATTTATCGCACCGTATTGGGGCTCACCAATTTATTGGGTAAATAAAGGTTATGTAGTATTAGATGATGCCGCTTTTCCCATTGTAGGCGAGGGCGATGAACAACCTAATGACACTTTTAGAAAGCAACTGGTGGCCAATGCAAAAGCGGCAATTGATGCTGTTGACGAATTAGGGTATATTGATAGAAATCGTGTAGGCGTAGGTGGTCATAGTTACGGTGCTTTTATGGTGGCCAATTTATTATCGCATAGTGATCTTTTTGCAGCGGGAATCGCAAGAAGCGGTGCATACAACCGTACGTTAACACCATTCGGATTCCAAAGTGAGGAACGTAACTATTGGGAAGCTCCAGAGGTGTATTACACCATGTCGCCGTTTATGCATGCGGAGAAAATGAAAACACCATTATTATTAACACACGGTATTGCAGATAACAATTCAGGTACGTATCCACTACAAAGTGAACGTTATTTCAACGCCTTAAAGGGTCTAGGAGCAACAGTAAGGTTGGTAATGTTACCCAAAGAAAGTCATGGTTATAGGGCTAAAGAAAGTATTTTACATTTACTTTGGGAACAAGACCAATGGTTGGAAAAGTATGTTAAGAATAAAGGGAAATAACCACCCCGCCCTTCAGGCACCCCTCCTTGAAAAAAGGAGGGGAATTAAAACGAAGTTTTGATTAACGATTTTTGAATTTTAAAAAATAAAGCCGTTAAAGGTTATTAGATTTATTCTGTAAATCTCTGCGGAATAGCTTTTTTGCCTTTGATAGATAATTTTAAAACTGGAATTTGGAAACCAAAGAACTCGAAACTTTTTTCAACCTTTATATCCTACTCTGATAGGTATATAAATCATGATATCTACCTTTTTTGGTAATAAGTTCGTCATGTTTGCCTTGTTCAACAATCCTACCGTCTTCAATGACTAAAATCTGATCCGCTTTTTGTATAGTGCTCAATCTGTGAGCAATTACAAAAGTAGTTCTGTTTTCCATCAATGTACCCAAACTTTTTTGGATGTACGATTCGCTTTCCGTGTCTAAATTAGAAGTGGCTTCATCCAAAATAATAATTTTGGGATTTGCCAAAATAGCTCTGGCTATTGAAATCCGCTGACGCTGTCCGCCAGAGAGTTTAACACCCCGTTCGCCAATTACGGTTTCTAAACCGTCGTCAAACCTATCGGTAAATTCATTTACATATGCTCCTTTAACAGCCTCCAATAGTTCTTCTTCAGTAGCATCAGACCTGGGGAATAAAATATTTTCACGGATAGTGCCTTCGTACAAAAAATCATCTTGTAAAACTACAGCAAGATGTTTTCTAAAACTGCTGAGATTTACGTTGGCCAAATCTATTCCATCAAGGGTAACTTTGCCTTCAATCGGATTTAGAAATGTAGCCGCCAAACCAGCGATGGTGCTTTTACCAGAACCCGAAGAACCTACCAACGCGGTAACACTGCCCGAAGGTGCTTTTAACGAAATATTATGCAATACCTCTTTGTTTTCCTCATAACTAAAAGAAACATTATCAAAAACAATATCACCTTTGATTTCATTTAAAATGACATTTCTCTTTTCCGGATTATCTTCTTCTGTCATGTGCATCAACTCTTGGGTACGATCCAAACCTGCCATAGCTTCAGTAAGTTGACTCCCGATATTGCTCATTTGAACGATTGGGGCAATCATAAAGCCTAAGAACAGGGTAAAGGATACAAATTCCCCATAGGTCATAGTATTATCCATAATAAAATAACCCCCAATTCCCATAATTCCCGCAGAAGCCAGACCCAATAAAAAGGTTGAAGAACTTGTCATTAAAGCTGTTGCGGTCAAGCTCTTTTTAACGTTTAGATATAAACGTTCCACACCGTCTTCAAAAGTTTTATTCTCTTGTGCTTCCGCATTAAAACCTTTTATTACTCGGACTCCGTTTAAAGTTTCCGTCAACCTACCTGTTACTTCAGCGTTGATTTTACCACGTTCCCTAAAAATTGGTCGGATATATCCAAATGCTTTTAAAGCAATAAATGCAAATATGGCAACAGGTACCAATACAAAAAAGGTCATTGTGGCATTTAGGTTGATTAAAATAATCAATGAAATAATCGCTGTAATTGTGCCACCAATTAATTGTACCAAACCGGTTCCGACCAAATTCCGAACACCTTCAACATCTGTCATTACACGGCTAACCAATGCCCCCGATTTATTATTATCAAAAAAACTGATAGGTAATGTTAACAGTTTTTTTTGCACCTTGGCTCTTAACAATGAAATTAAATGTTGAGCCTCCACACTTAATAATCGCGTTAACGAAAAAGATGTTACCGCCTGAATTAAAATAGCACTACACACAAAAATTAATAACGTCGTTAACGCTTGTATGTCTTTAGAGGGAATGACCTCGTCAATCAAATTTTTACTGGCGTATGGCAACACCAGCCCCGATAAACTTTTTAAAATAATTAAAAATAACCCTAATAATACAATATTCTTTCTGGGCCAAATAAACTCTTTAAATGCCCATGCAAACGATACTTTTTGTTTTTTGCTCATTACACACTAATGACTAAAACCGAGCCAATTATTTTTGGCTGACAATTAGGCATAAAGATACGTTTTTCGCTCCTTTGGGAAAAAGGGGAAAAATCCCTATTGACAAATTCATTTATTGTTAGTAATTTGATAGCTCAAAAACATATTATGGCAGCACGAACTCAACTTAGCTTTGCATCGTTCAATCTTTATAATTTAAATTTGGATAATCTACCAATGTATAGAGACCGCGATGGATGGGATGAGGCAACTTATACAAAAAAAGTTGATTGGGCAGCTAGCGTTATCAAAAATGGAAATGTAAACGCTTGGGGATTTCAAGAATTATGGCATAAAAAAGCTTTAGAAGATGTTTTTAAAAAAGCCGGGGTTTTGAATGCCTACGAGCTTTTAGTACCTGATAACCAAGAAGGGCAACGAATAGTTTGTGCAGGTGCGGTTAAAAAGGATATTTTAGTGGGTTCCCCCGAATGGATTGTAAATTTTCCCGATAAATTTATGTTAAAGAATGCGGGTGGAGACCCTCAAACACCCCTTATTAATGTAGCTTTGACCCGATTTTCAAGACCAATATTACATTTTAAAATCAAGCCCAGAAGTAATGGTAAAACCATATCGATTTATGTAGCTCATTTAAAATCGAAAAGACCCGCTGAAATTTATAGGGAAGATTGGTATAGGGGTAATGCAGATTATTATAAAAACCACTCCGTAGCTTTGGGTGCTGCAATCTCAACCATTCGTAGGACTGCCGAGGCAGCCGCATTAAGAATGATAATTACAGAAGAACTAAAAAACACAGATACTCCTGTAGTGGTTTTGGGCGATTTAAACGATAGTCAACATAGCAATACCTTGAATATAATTACTGGACAGCCCAATTACTTACTAAGTGGATTGTCAAGCGGAGGGAGTGATACAGGGCTTTATACCGCTGGTGCATTGCAACAGTTAAGGAGTTTACGCAATGTTTATTATACCCATATCTATCAAAATATTAAAGAATCATTAGATCATATTTTAGTTTCGCAAGAATTTTACGATAATTCCAGAAAAAGAATTTGGGCTTTTAAAGGAGTGGAAATCATTAACGATCATTTAAATACCGAAGACCATAAAATAGATGGCTCTACCGATCATGGAATTGTAAAAGCTTCTTTTGAGTATAGGCCGGTGAAATAACGGTATTATTAATAGATAGTTTATATTTGTTTTCACTATGGAAGAAAAACACTTATTAAAAATTATTACCAACTATTTCAGAGGTTCTATTTTTGAAAATCATAAAATTAATGTCCTAAAAGAACATTCTAGGTTAAAGTCTTATAAAATAAATCCGATTATAGTTAAATATTTATCTAAAGTTTTAGAAGACGATTTTACCCCTCTCGGCATAGCTAAAGCACTTTATTACCCCAGAGTATTGGGAACTTCGATTACAACATCATTTGGAACAAGAATACAAAAAATGTTTGTTGAACTGGGATTGGCACAAGGTTCTTTAATTCCTGAAATGGATATTGAATTTATTGACAAATTAGATGGAAGAAAAAAATGGTGCCAACTAAAATCAGGGCCAAATACCATAAACTCTGGTGATGTTGGGCCGTTAAAGCGAAAATTTTCTAAAGTTGCTAATTTGGGTAGAACAAACTCAATGACTTTAAATAATTCAGATCTTATTTTAGGTGTTTTATATGGAAATGAAGAACAATTAAGCCAACATTATAAAAAAATAGATGAAACTTACCCTGTAATTATCGGAAAAGAATTTTGGCACAGATTAACGGGCTTTCCTAATTTTTATGAAAAATTAGTCCATGAACTCGATAATATGATTATTAATTTAGATACCGAAGATTTTTTTAAAATAGGTTATACAACTTTGGCCAAAGAAATTGAAGATTCCGACTTGTTCGATTTCTGATAAACCTGATTTAAAAAAGTAACCAGAGAATAGCCTATTTCTTTAGCCAGGTTAACCGGAACAGCATTCCCAATTTGCTTGTACTGCTGTGAAACCGAACCCACAAACTCCCATTCATCGGGAAATGTTTGAATTCTAGCATATTCTCTTACTGTAAACGGTCTTGTCTCTTCTGGATGACACCTTTCTGTTTGTTTTTGAGCTGGGCTACAGGTCAATGTTAAACAAGGTTCATCCCATCCAATACGTCTTGCCATTCCTGTTTTTCCACCACCTAAATAGAAACTTTTTTGCATATATTCTTTCTGAATGTTCAAAGGTAAATCACGCCAATATCCTTTTGGAGGCACTAAATCGAGGACATTTTTTTTATGCTCGGGATACGTTGTTCCTTCAGATTTTGGAACATCGGTTTTATAAAGTGTTCCTTTTTTAAGTGCATCCTCTAAATTGTAAATTTTATCGGACGGTCTTGGGTAATTGTATTCAATATTGATATCCTTTCTAACACCAACCAAAATTAACCGTTCTCTTTTTTGGGGAACTTTATAATTTATAGCCTTCAATACCTGAACAGGAACTACGTTATATCCTATTTCATCGAGAATGGAAATCATCCCTTCCAATGTTTTCCCTTTTTCATGAGATAATAAACCTTTAACATTTTCTCCAACACAAATTACAGGATTTACTTCTTGCACAACCCTTGCAAATTCATAAAACAAAGTCCCTCTGGCATCTTCTAATCCCAATTTTTTACCTGCATAGCTAAATGCTTGGCAAGGAAAACCGCCCGTAACGACATCGACTTTATTTTTATATTCTGAAAAATCAAAATTCTTAATGTCGCCTTCCAAAACATTCCATTTTGGTCTGTTTTTCCGCAACGTTTGGCAAGCCCATTTATCAATTTCATTTAGTGCAACACAATTGATTCCTGCTTTTTCAAGACCAATTCCCAATCCGCCAGCTCCAGCAAACAATTCTAAAACAGTATAATCATTGTCAGGTTTTTCAAAATTATCGTCTGAATTTATAAAACTATTAAACTCAGGAAAAAGCAGTAACTGTTCCTTTTTATAAACCCTGTAATTGCTCATGGGTTCGCGTACAGCAGAAAGTTTACCATCTCTGTCCCACCTTCTGAGTGTTTCCGTATTTTTTCCTAAAATTTCAGCGACTTCTGAAATTGAATAATAATTTTTCATTTACAATAATTGATAACCAAATTACACAACCTTATACATGGTTACAAAATTATAACAATAATTTCGATTATGAATATTAAAAAATATTTATTTCCACAAACTTTCGTTACTTTGTAAACTAAAAAATCAGCATGTCAATAGAAGTACAACAAATCAGTAAAATTTACGGAACGCAAAAAGCATTGAACAATGTTAGTTTTAAAATAAACTCGGGCGAAATCGTAGGTTTTTTAGGGCCAAATGGTGCGGGAAAATCGACCATGATGAAAATTATTACAACTTACATCAATGCTTCGGATGGTGTAGTTATGGTAAATGGACATAATGTGGCTACTGAACCTATATTAGTAAAACAATCTGTTGGGTATTTGCCTGAGCATAATCCGCTGTATTTAGACATGTATGTAAAAGAGTATATACAATTTAACGCTTCGGTACACAGGGTTTCAAAAGAACGGATTCAAGAAGTTATAGAACAAGTGGGTTTAACACCCGAAGCCCATAAAAAAATCGGACAATTATCTAAAGGATATCGCCAACGTGTGGGTTTGGCTGCTGCTTTGTTACACGATCCTGAAGTATTGATTTTAGATGAACCTACAACTGGTTTAGACCCGAATCAATTGGTTGAAATTAGGGGTTTAATCAAAGAAATCGGTAAAACCAAAACTGTATTGTTTTCAACACATATTATGCAAGAAGTTGAAGCGGTTTGTGACCGTGTTATTATCATCAATAAGGGACAAATTGTAACCGATAAAAAACTAAACGAACTTAAAGGAGATAAAGAACAGGTTATTGAAGTCGAATTCGATTTACGTGTTGAACCACAGTTGCTCAATCAAATTCCAAAGTTAAAAAGTGTAGAGAACATCCATGATAATATTTGGCAATTAACATTTAATACAAGCAAAGATATGCGTCCTGCCATTTTCGATTTTGCCCATGACAACGGGTTAAAACTGTTGCAATCTAGCCTTAAAAATCAAGATTTGGAAAGTTTGTTTAGGAGTTTGACAAAATAGCTAGAAGGTCGGAAGTTCACAGTTTAAAAACTGCTTTATATAGGGCGTGGACACCCCTAAAGTCCCCTCAAGGGGACAATAGTTTCGGCAATATATTGTTTTAAGTTTTAAAAATTCAATCTCAAAATTTCACTTCGATCTTCCGTTTTCGGATCTTCCAACTTTAGTTAATAGTATCCTTTGCCTTTTTCTTCTTCCCGAACAAGTCTTTTAGAGCGTCTTTTGCTACATCTTCAACTTTCGGTGTTGTTTTCGGCTTTTTAACGGAATCTGTAGCTACAGAAGTTGTCGTACTATCCTTGGGTTTGTCCTTTCCACCAAGTAAATCCTTCAAAGCATCTCCAACTTTATCTTTGCCCTTATCAATCAATTTTTCCTTTTGTTTGGCTACCAATTGTTTAGTCAAATCGGTTACCGCTGCTTTAAAGTCTGTTTTTATTTCAGGATTGCTAAATTTACCTGTTATCATTGCATTTACAGGTATTTTAATGTTTTCACCTTCTTGCTCGCTTAGTTGGGCTATCAACTTGGTTACATCACTGCCTAAATATTTTGCTGGAACGTTAATTACCGCCTCATAGCCTAAGGTGTTATCAAAACCATGGCCACCACTTACATCAATTTTAATATCCTCATAATTAATAGAAAACGGATTCACTTGCACTTTACCATCTTTAAAAGTCAACGCTGTTTTTAAATCGTTCAAATTCAATTTTTTAGTATCCAAAAAACTAAGTTGTTCTTCTAATTTTGAAATAATTGGCGAATTTTCTGATGAAAGTTTTGAACTCACCAGTTCAGCAATGGCCTTACCAGACAACGTATTCAAATCGGGTGTAAAATTGTCTTTTAAATTCCCTGAAAGACTAATGTTTGTGTTCAATTTTCCTTGTATTACTTTAGCGATTGGTGCTAAGGCTTCCAATAAATTCAGCTGCTTAAACGATTCGTCAATGTTTAGACTGTTCATGTCCAAATTCATCGCAAATGTTGGTATTGCTGTTTTGGTTGATACATTTCCCTCAAAGCCGATAACTCCATTAAATACATTTGATTTCATATTTTTTAAGGTTGCCGTTTGATCTTTTATCAACAACGTACCTGAAACATTTTTTAAAGTAATATTATCATATAAAACCGTATTTGCCTTTGCATCAATAGTACAGTTTAAGAACGATGGAATTTGTATACTTTCTTTTTTGGAAGTATTTTTTTCTGCCTCCTGTTCATCTTCTTTTTTATCCGTTTCAGCTACCATAAAATCATTTATCGAAAAAATATTTGAGTTTAAAGAAAAACGACCTTCAATTTCTTCTTTATTGAACAGAAAACCAATCAAATTGTTAATATTGCCCGTAGCTTGAATGTCCGTCTTTCCCAGCTTCGCATCAAAACTGTTTAGTTTTACCGTTTTAGGACTTAATATTAACGAAGTATTATCAATAACCAATTTATCGCTCAATTCAGCAGAAACATATTCAAAATTCTTTAATGTAAAAGTGCCAGAAGTACGTGTGTTTTCATATTTTTTATTCTCAATAGAATTCATATCAAAGGATGTATTGGCATTGACTGCCAGATTTCCTTTTAAATCCTTAACAACATCTGCGGGATATACTTGCTCTAAATTTGCCAAATTGATATTTCCATCTAAATGGGCTTTAACCTTCATGTTTTCGGTAACTTCGGTCAACTTGGCGGACGCATTGAACACTTCCTTATCCAAACGGAATGATAGCGTATCAATATTTACATAAGTATCTTTTGCCAATCCTGTCTCGTTGGCTATTTTGGTATTGATATTTATATTTTGTAGAGATTTTGGTAAATCAGGATACTTAAACGACGCATTATCCGAATTGATAACAATATCAAATTTTGGGATATGGGTTTCATCAACCACACCTTCAAACTTACCATTAACGTCGAAATTACCTGTGGTCTGAACGCCTTCAATATTTTTTGAATACACTTCGGGAATCAAGGCCAAAAAGTTTTTAAAATCAGAAGAAGGAGTTTTAAAATTAATATTTACCTCTTGGTTTTTTTCATTGATTTTTACAAATCCGTCAAAAACCAATGGCAATTGATTTATCAAAGCTTTGTTTTCTAAAAAAGTGTATTTATTTTCGTTCAAGTCAATGCCGATTAGGGCTTCCAAATCAATTTTGTTATTGTTTAAATAGGCTACACTATCCATTTCCAACGAAATAAGTCCATCAGTTTGGGTCTTTAACTTTGATGTTGCCGCAGATAAATTTCCTTCACCTTTGTGATTAAAGTCATCTAACAAGAAAGTCATTTTGCTTGATGCATCATTATAGGATATTTTACTATTGGTGATGGTATATCCTTCTAAATTCAATTGAGTCGGTTCACTTTCTGGGGTATTTGATGTTTTCTCGGTTTCTTTGGCAATATCGTAATTAGCATTTCCGTTCTCATCAATTTTTATCGCCAAATTAGCCTCTTCAACTGTAAATGTGGTTATGCTGATGTCAGCACCACTTTTAAACAATTGAACAATTGGTAATTTTAAATCAATTTGTTTTGCCTGGAACAAAGTATCACCCTCAAAAGGGGCGTTATTTACCAGTGAAGTATTATTTAATGTTACCTCGGCACTAGGAAAGCTGCTCCAAATACTCAAATCGGCATCCGCAAAGTCTAACGTTCCATTAATATTGTTATTGGCCGTTTTCTTAACCATTTCAATAATTTTCCCTTCAAAAACAATGGGAATAATAAATACAGCAGCTATAATTACCACTAGAATTATTCCAAGTATTTTAACTATTTTCTTCATAAATATTTAACATGAAATTTAATGCAAAAGTACAATACACACATAACGCATTTTAACGCATTAGATTTTATTGTTAGTGCAATTCGCAAAACTAATTTTCATTTGGGAATTGTATTGTTAAGGAAAACGTAAAATATTGTATTTTTGCGACAAATTATAATCTATGGATATTTCTCTAATTCCCAATATAAAACACGCAGAAAGCAACAACTTTTTTCTATTATCTGGGCCTTGTGCCATTGAAGGGGAAGAGATGGCATTACGCATTGCGGAAAAAATAGTTACCCTTACCGATAAATTAGAAATTCCATACATTTTTAAAGGTAGTTTTAAAAAGGCAAACCGTTCCAGAGTAGATAGTTTTAGTGGTATTGGCGATGAAAAAGCCTTGAAAATACTACAAAAAGTAAGCAAAACTTTTGATGTACCCACGGTTACGGACATCCACGAAAGCGGTGATGCCTATTTGGCAGCTCAATTTGTAGATGTATTGCAAATACCCGCATTTTTGGTACGTCAGACCGATTTGGTAGTTGCTGCCGCTAAAACGGGTAAGGTTGTCAACCTTAAAAAAGGGCAATTTATGAGTGCCGAAAGTATGCGACATGCTGTAAATAAAGTAATTGAAAGTGGTAACGACAATGTTATGATAACCGATAGAGGCACAATGTTCGGCTATCAAGATATGATTGTCGACTTTAGGGGCATCCCGACCATGAAACAATTTGGAACTACGGTCTTGGACGTTACACATTCCCTGCAACAACCAAATCAATCTTCCGGAGTTACGGGTGGCAGACCGGAAATGATAGAAACTATTGCCAGAGCTGGAATTGCCACAGGAGTTGACGGCCTCTTTCTAGAAACCCATTTTGATCCTGCCAACGCAAAATCTGATGGTGCGAATATGCTCCACTTAGACCATCTGGAAAAATTGTTGACCAATTTAGTGGCGATAAGGAAGGTGATTAACATACTTTAACATCATAAAAACACAATTTTTTAATTGAAACATTGTTATATAGTTTATTGTGAGACATTTAACTATATACTTATTATTCATACTGTGTTCTAATTTGTTGTTCGGGCAAGAATTCACAATTGCCGGGCATTTAAATTCAGAACGTTCCTCTCATAATTTGTCGGAACAATTCAACAGTGATTTCAATACCGTTGATGCCAAAGTAAGAGATTACGGGGCAAACTACAATAGTTCATCACAATTGGCAGAACAAATCCTAAAAGATTTTGACACCAAAAAGGACAGAATTCGTGCTTTATACACTTGGCTGTGCCTAAATATTCGTTATGATATGGCATCTTTTAAAAGCGGACAGACCGAAATAGGTTTTAGTTATACTTCTAAAGTCGATTTTGATAGAAAAATGAAAGCTATAAACAAGAGTATTGTCAATAAAACCCTAAAGTCAAAAAAAGCGATTTGTGAAGGCTATGCCCAAACGTTTAAAGAAGTTTCTGAGCATTTAGGCATACAGTGTAAACTTATAGGCGGCTACGCCAAAGGTGATGTCACCGATATTAATAATCCACCAGCAGCAGAAAACCATGCTTGGAATACCGTTAAAATAGATAAAAAATGGTATTTGGTGGATGTTACTTGGGGCGCGGGCTCTACTAATGGCAACAGATGGACCGCCAAGTTTGACGATTTTTATTTTTTTACCGATCCTGAAAAGTTTGCCTTAACCCATTATCCTAGTGAAAAAGAATGGTTGCTAACCAACATAGACCTTACCAAGAAACAATTTTTTAGTTTACCTATTTTCAAAAAATCTTTCTTTACCAATAAATTGAAATTGATTTCACCCAAATCTGGTACCATTGAGGTTTCCACAAATAATGATATTACTTTTTTAATGGGCAACATCCCTCAAAATATTAATTTATATTATGCCTTTAAAGGTGATAAATACAGCCAAAAAATACAGGTTAATTGCAATAATGAACAATGTACGTTCAACATTCCCTTTACTAAGAATAGCGATTCAGAATTGTACATTTTCGCTAATCAAAAACCGATTTTGGAGTTTTATGTAAAACGAAAATAAAATTAAAAAAAGAAATCCCAAATTCCAACTTAAAGATAATTGGAATTTGGGATTTGTTTATGTGTTCTAATAGTGTAAACACCCCTAAGGTCCCCTCAAGTGGACAATGGTTATCGATTAAATTCTGTTTTTTAACTTATAAATTCAAAAATTGTTAATTCTGTTCTGGGATTTTCCAATATCGCAGTAACTCTGAACTCATAACTTTTACCCACATTTAGACATGCCGCAACTTTTGCATTTTAGGCAGCCTTCTTCGAAAACCAATCCTTCAGGATCTCCGCACTCACCGCATTTCTTGTCTTTAACTTCTGCATCTTTAGGTATAAAACGTTTTAAGGCTCTTGCAACACCGTTTTTCCAAGTATTGATATGATCGTCGTAAAGGTTTAAATTCTGAATCAAATCGACCACATAAGGCATTGGCATACCATGACGCAATACGCCCGAAATCAATTTGGCATAATTCCAAAATTCTTTATTGAAAGATCTGGACAATCCTTCAATAGTGGTTTTGTAACCATCACTATCAATATACTGGAAATCATATCGTGCCACACCATCTTCATCTCTATTTTTTATAACCCATCCTTTCTCTACCCATTGTGGCAAGTTAAAAGCATCTTTCATTTTACCCGTAAAAATTTCGTAAGGTTTACCTTCGATTAAGCCGATAACCGCTAGCCATTTTTCGGACTCATTATGGAACCTAATAATTTCAGCTTCAATTTTTTCCGGTCTTTTGGCCACTAATGTTTCTTCGGTATAAACCTCATTATTTTCTGTCTTTTCATCCGCTTTAACCAAAATTCCGCTTCTAGAGCCATCTCTGTAAACGGTTATCCCTTTTAAGCCTTGTTTCCATGATTCAATATAAATATCACCTACTTTGTCAACCGTTACGTCAGATGTCAAATTAATGGTAGAACTAATGGAATGTGTAGTATATTTTTGAACCAAAGCTTGCATTTCCACACGTTTGTTCCAGTCAATTTCAGGGGCGGTTGCACCAACATACGGACTATCTTTTACATCGGTTTTGCCAGTTGTGTTCATCCAAGTTTCGTACTTTTTATGATATACAGTAAACTCTTCAAAAGCATCGCCCAAATCATCCACAAAATCAACATTTGCATTTTCGTCGCTCGTATTAACTTTTCTACGGCGTACGTACGACAACAGAAATACTGGTTCAATTCCTGAAGAAACCTGAGCCAACATACTTAACGAGCCAGTTGGAGCCACAGTACTAATTGAAATATTCCTTCGGCCATTTTCCATCATTCTTGCATAAAGATCAGGGAATTCATTGCTCATCATTTGCACAAATTCCGAAGTATCTTCAATATTTCTATTAAATACTTCAAACTGGCCTCTGTTGATAGCCATATCTATACTGCTGTCAAATTCGGCAGTAAATTTTTCCTTGATTATTTTATCAACAACGGTTAAAGCCTCTTCGGTATCAAATTTAATTCCCAAAGCTGCAATTGCATCTGCCAAAGCAGTAAAACCTAAACCGGTTCGTCTTCCTTTTTTACCGGTTTCCGACAATAATTGCCAAATTTCTTTTTCGGTACGTTTTATGTGGTCAGGCTCTGGATCTGCCTCTATTTTTGCCAAAATTTTATCGGCCGCCTCTAATTCCAAATCTACCAAATCATCCATTAATCGTTGCGATTCATACACAACTTCGTAGAACTTTTTAAAATTGAATTTAGCTTTCTTAGTAAAAGGTTCTTCTACAAAACTGAATAAGTTAACAGCAATTAAACGACAACTATCACCTCCTTGCATAGCAATTTCAGAACAAGGGTTAGTAGAACTATTTTTAAATTCAGGATACACCGACGAAGTTGAATAATGATGTTGTTTGTCCCAAAAAATCAATCCTGGTTCGGCTGTATTGTGGGCACATTTTATAATTTTTTGCCACAATTCCTTTGCGTCAATTTCTTTGGTGTATTTTGGTTCGGCACTTTCAATAGGCCATTGCAATGTAAATTTGGTGTCATTTATAACAGCGTTCATGAATTTATCAGATAATCGGATGGAAATATTGGCCCCTGTAACTTTAGTCAAATCTTGCTTGATGGTAATAAAATCCTCAATGTCTGGATGAGCTACATCCATGGTTAACATTAATGCACCGCGACGACCATTTTGAGCCACTTCGCGTGTAGTATTTGAAAACCTGTTCATAAAAGAAACAGCACCCGTGGTAGTACCGGCTGCGTTCGAAACTAAAGCATCTTTTGGACGTAATTCCGATAAATCAACACCCACTCCACAACGTCTTTTAAATAATTGTGCCAATTGTTGATCGGTATAACAAACACCACCATAAGAATCCATTACCGAAGGCACAACGATACAGTTAGAAAGAGAAGCGATTACTTCCTTATTACCTAAACCGTACATAACACTTCCTTGCGGAATTACATATTTAAACTCTTTGAAAAGATCATATATTTTTTCTGTAGTTAATGGTTTTCTCGTTTTTCCATAAGTAGATAAACTGTCTGTAACTTTATCTGTAGGAATGTAATTTTCTTCTATCCTTCCAAACTCTTCCGCCATACGTTTGTGCATTTGATCTGGCGAATTTTCTAAATAATTACCATTTTTATCTTTTAGGCAATATTTGTTAATCCAAGTGGTAGCAGCTAATTCATCATTGTTGAAATAAGCTAACGAAGTCTTTAATACTTCTTGATAATCATAAATTTTGGCTTTGGTTTTGATAGTTTCTACAGACATTTTTCTTTTTTTTAGTAATTTGATTTCTCAAAAATAATACAGAATATTGCTCATTTTAAGAAGATAGGAGATAGTTAATAACAAAATTTTACACAGTTCGTTGAAAACTTTTTTAAGGCATTATTTTAAAAATTGGATAGTTTTTGATAGTTTTTAAAGCGTGCATTTTTCTTGGTCTCAGATAATTTTATTCGTTCTGACTTGTTATTTATAGAACTTTTTATCTTTTACCGCATAAGCATCTTTAAGTATTTCGATTAAAATTTTTTCGTTGATTTCCTTTAATGATTTATACCTCAGCGATTTCATCATTTTACGTTTTGCAGTGGTCATATATTCTAAATTGACGGTTAAATGGGCAGCGTTCCAAAAGCCTAAATCTACAAACCGTTCTTTTTGATTTACGTTTAGATAACAGAAGGGTCTCCCATTAATATAGTAAAATGGAATTCTATATTTGTATTTAAGGTCAACATCTTTAATTGTATTTTCAATGATTACTTGCAAGTGTAATAATATGGAACGATAAGGTTCGGGTTGATTTAAAATATAATTTTCTGCGGGATTCATATTTGTTTTTAGAAACTGCAACTAATTTAAGAAAATCTAAATTTAATCCATAAAAGTTGTACAATTAAAATTTTCAATTAACTTTGCATTTCAAAGTACTTTTATTATGAGTGATAAAGATTATTTAAAAGACATCTCAGAGATTAAAAATATAATGAACCGCTCTACAAGGTTTTTATCTCTAAGCGGGCTCTCGGGCATATTGGCTGGATGCTATGCGTTAATAGGAGCATTTATTACCTATAAAATATTAGAAACATCTAACTATACTTTCGATTATAGTGAAAAAACACTAAGAAGCAACTACGACACAATTGCTAATTTAAAAAGTACTTTAATCGGTCTTGCATTGCTTGTAGCTTTTTTATCGGTTATTTCTGCCTATTTCCTGACCAAACAAAAAGCAAAAAAGAACAACGAAAAAATTTGGACGCCAGCATCTCGTCAACTCTTAAGTAGCTTTGCCATACCCATGATTACGGGAGGTGTGTTTATTTTTCTTCTGGTTCAAAAAGGAATATATGGTATTGCTGCCCCAGCTGCATTGATATTTTACGGATTAGCCTTAATTAATGCAAGTAAATATACATTAAGTCAAGTCAGGTTTTTAGGGTTGCTGGAAATATTATTGGGGTTATTGGCCTTGGTGTTTTTTGGTAATGGATTATTATTCTGGATACTAGGGTTTGGGGTTTTACATATAATTTACGGAGGGTTGATGTACTTTAAAATGGAGAGAAGTAAATAGTGAAAGACATCTTAAAAAATATAAACAAACTTTTTGACCACCGTGTCAGGCTAGGTATTATGTCAGCTCTAATGGTCAATGAATCCTTAGATTTCAATACGTTAAAAGATTTGCTTGATGTAACGGATGGAAATTTAGCGAGCCATATTAAAGCCTTGGAAAAAGCAGATTACGTAAAGATAAGAAAATCGTTTATCGGTAAAAAAACAAATACAAAATATAATGCCACTCATCTGGGCACATTAGAATTTAAAAAACATTTAACCGCCTTAGAGCGGATTATTAATAATAAATCTTAAATTTTTTTATCACAATACTTTGTATTTCAAAGTACTTTTAATTTTAAAATCATGAACAAAAACATTTCATTGCTCGTTGGCTCTTTTTTCTTTAGTCTATTGTTTTTTAAACAAAATCTGGGTCTTAATTTTTTACTATTTTCAATGCTTACTGTTGGTCTTCTCGGAGTTTTTAATGCAAAGAAGTTTATATCAATAAGAGTTATTGTTGCCGTGTTATCTTTTTTAATCATGGCGGGGTTCGTTTTTATTTACAATTCCACCTTAAGTGTACTGTCGTCGATTATTGCTTTCTTTTATCTTTTAGGAACATTGAGCGAAGAAAAATCTTCAGTATATATTCAAATCCTAAATGGGTTTTTCTCCTCAATAGCGGCTGGATTTACCATCTACTATAATCGGCTAATAGACGAAACCAAAGCCGTAAAAAAGAAAAACATCAATTATATCTATTGGTTTAAAATGGTCGGAATTCCAATAATTGTCCTTTTGGTATTTGTTATTTTGTATAGAAGTGCTAATCCATATTTTAATGAACTTTTTAAAAGCATTGACTTTAGCTTTATTAATTTACAATGGGTCTTATTTACCGTATTAGGCTATTTTTTATTACTAAACATTACAAGTCCGCTTAGTATTGAACCGATTACAGAATATGATCTTAAAACTCTCAACACTCTAAACAAAGAAGGTATAAAACCTCAGCCCTTAGAGGATTTAGAGCAAGAAAACCAATTAGGCATTATACTACTTGTACTCTTAAATTTACTAATCCTATTTTTCTTAATTACCGACACCGTATATTTGTCAAGATTAACTGATCTTAATGCTCCTGATTTATCAAAAACCGTGCATGAAGGTATATATGCGTTAATTACTTCAATCTTTTTTGCCATCGGTATAATTCTGTATTTTTTTAGAGGAAACCTTAATTTCTACGAGAAAAATAATAACCTAAAAACACTAACCACTTTGTGGATTGCCCTAAATATTTTCCTAATTTTCATTACTGTCTACAAAAATTACATATACGTAAGTTTTCATGGGTTAACATATAAGAGAATTGGTGTTTTTGTGTATTTGCTACTTGCTCTAATTGGCTTAATAACTACTTTTATTAAAGTATATTCCACATTAAATTTCTGGTTTTTATGTAGAAAGAATATAAGTATCGGACTTCTCTTATTACTTATTTCAACAACTGTAAATTGGGATCAATTAATAACAAAATACAATACGGAATATGCAAACAACACGGATTTTGATTATTTAATAAGCCTTTCTGATAACAACACTTTTATGCTGAAGGAGTTTAAAGATACAACACCCAATAAACCCCCTTTAACTGCTCAAAACAAGATAGAAAACAAATACAGCCAATACCATAGAAGGCTAGAAAATAAGAAATGGCAAGAATTGGTGTTTGATAATTTAAAGCTCGAAAAATGAATGTTCTTTCAAAATCATTGACAACAGCGTTTAAATCTTCTTTGTTGGCATCAGTATTATTTGTCCTGGGAATATATAGTGTCGAAGATACTCCAATAATTATTGTAGAAATTATACCTGCACTCTTAATTGTTTGTGTAATTACATTTACTATAAGCACTATTGCTATATGGGTTACAATTTTGCCTTTTTATTATTTATCATCAGATAAATTAGAGTTAAAGTTTAAGGTCTATTTTCCTTTTTACGCCACACTCTTTTTTAGTATTTGTTTTATTATGGCTATTTCAATCGATTTTATAATAGGTTCCCTAATCTTTGGTATTGCTTACATAACCGCTATGTTCGCTTGGATATGGTTTTTTAAACCCGATAAAAATGAAAAATAATTCTCAAAAAAAGTTACAGCTCTTGCTGTTGTTATTCTCTAGTTATTGCTTAGCTCTAGTACTATTTCGAGCATGGATTACAACATCCTATTTTTATCTATTCCTTATATGGAATTTGATATTGGCTTATGTCCCTTATTGTATTACAACAATAATTAGTAAGGTAAGGCTAAAGAATTTTAGTTTTGTTTCGGCCTTTATAGTTTGGCTGTTGTTTTTACCTAACGCATCGTATATTATTACCGATATTTTCCACCTAAAACATCAAACAAATGTGCCTATCTGGTTTGACCTGTTACTAATATTGTCTTTTGCATTGAATGGTTTATTATTGTTTTTCTTATCTGTTTATGATATGCACAAACATCTTTTAACCAGAGTTTCATTAAAATTAACTTGGCTGATAACAATAGTTACATTATTACTTTCAGGATTTGGTATTTATTTAGGTAGATTTTTAAGATGGAACAGTTGGGATGTCATATCAAACCCAAAATTATTAATGTTAGATATAATTGATAGAATTATTAATCCTTTATCACATCCTGGCACTTGGGGCGTAACTTTTGGGTATGGAATATTATTTTTATTTGGGTTTATATTGTTAAAATTAATACGAGCTGATTATAGAGAAATTGATACAACAAAAAAGCAATGAACTTGTCATTGCCTTTTTGTTGTATCAAAGTAAGTTGGAGTTATGGCATCGCATAAAAAAATTGTTCGTTTACAATTTTTCCATCATTGACTTCATAGACGCAAATTTCTTCAATTTGTTGCCTACCTCTGTCTTTGAAAGTAACATCAAAATCCATGGTGCACGAAAAATGGTTTCCCGCAACCTGAGGATCGGAAATTTCACCCTTATGAAACTCCTGTACATTATTAAACCAATCAATGCTTTTTTGGGTAACGGCTTCTTTACCCGAAGTTACTTCACCTGGAAAGCCTGGCATTTCTTTACTTACAATGTTATCGGCATATAACTCGTTTATTGCGGTCATACCATCTCCTTGTCGCATTAGTTCGACCAATCGATTGGCTACTTTTTGTGTGCTCATAGTTTTAAGATTTAGTGTTAATATTTTCTAAAGTTAGAAAAAATAAGCTGCATTTGTTACGAACAAAATTCATTTAACAAAAATTTAAATTTGTTAACACTATTTTTCACGCCTTTTAATCTCCCTTATTAAATGCTCCAAACCGTTCAATTTTAATTCGTAAACCAAGCCGAGCATCATGCCTAATTTGCCTTTTGGGAAACCTTTGGCGTGATACCAAACTATATAATGTTCGGGCAAATCTATAAGGTCTCTACCTTTAAATTTACCATAAGGCATTTTGGTGTTGGCTAGGTCGATAAGGAATTGTTTGTCTTGCATCATTCTTTGCCATCAACATAGTCTTGAAGGTATTTAAAATTTTTGGTCAGCTTACCGTTTTCCGTAACCTTTGCTCGTTTTAAGACCCCGTCTTTATCTCCATTAAAAAAAGCGGGAATTACATCTTTCATAAACATTGAGCCAAATCCGCGACTGGCATTATCGGGTAGTTCGCAGGGTAAATTGTCAACAGCCATTACCACGATGGCATTTTCGTCTTTAAAATTTATCTCTTGTCTAGTTTCTGGATTATATCCGTAAACAGGATCGGCAATTGTAGAAGGTCTTATTGTTGGTGCCACAGGACCGTCAATATCACAACTAATATCTGCAATTACTTTTATATTAAAATTAACCGATTTTGTATTTCTATGTGTAATGATATGTGGAGCACCTTCACCATAAAAATGGGCCGCAATGTAAATATCACTTACTTTAGCAAAACGCATAAATGTTGACTTGTATTCTTCTGGATTTTCGAAAAAATCATATTTATCTAATTGTCTTCCGTCTATGCGAGTATTATAATCTAGTGCATCCAATTGCACGTAAACAGGTTCGTCAAATTCTTTCTTTAGATAGTCATTAACCGAAACCTCTTTAATTTTTAATATCTCTAAAACTTCTCTAACTCCAGCACCCACTTTACCTGTACCGGTTACTACAATTTTTATTGCAGGCACTTTTATGTTGTTTAACTCCTTCTCTAATTCTATCCCGTTTTTTAAATCGTCCGCCTTTGGTAATTCAATCCCTCCAAATTTAAGTCCATAAGCCCTAAAGGCGTTATAGGCACCAACCACCCCCGCATAATATCCAAAACCTATCAAACGGTGTCCTTTAGAATTGGTAATGGTTTCATGATCGTAAAACGTGATGTTTTTGTCGAGCATAGCTCTTAACAAATCTCTATTATAGGGTTGTTTTTTAATGGTATGCGAAAAGAAAAAGTATGATTTATTAGCAATTAAATTTTCAATTGGAACTTCTTTTACACCCAATAAAACATCACAATCCGATACATCTTCAGCAACGGTAATTCCTAGCTCTTTATATTCTTCATCTTTAAAAACCCTGATATCGGAAGATTCGACAATTACCTCGGCATTAGGATATTCTCCTACTAATTTTTGGCAGGCATTGGGCGACAGAACCACACGACGATCTGGCGGGTTTTTACGCTCTTTTATTAAGGCAAATTTCATATGCTGTATAAATATTTCTTTTAAAAACCAAAATGATTGATTATACCATTTAAATCTCGTAAAACACCCCTAAAGTCCCCTCAAGGGGACAATACTCAAAAAACAAAACACGTTTGGCTTCCGTCTTCTGTCTTCCTGCTTTCAGCCTTTCTAAGTTTTGGTATAAAATTTGTTGCAAGGTATTATGAAATAAGGTATTTAACAAGTTTTGATTTTAAAATATTGCGTACCTTTGTAAAATCCTTCTGGATAAGAAATAAAATTGATGAGTTCCTGAAATAAATTCAGTATTAATTCAATTGCGGTACGTAAAACGTACCTATTTCATTAAGGGGATGACCGGTTTTGACAGCAAGATCAGTTAAACTGTAAGCATGTCGAGCAATGAAATAGTACTCGTAAAACTCAATTTCAACACTTTAAACGGCGAGAATAACTACGCTCTAGCTGCATAATCTGAATTATAGTAGGATTTAGCCAAGTCTCTACAAGGTAGAGAAGCTTTATGTCTCCTGAAAGCCTTTGTTAATGGCGTTCAACTTAGAGACATCGTAAAAATTAACATAGAAATGCTAGGCTTCGATAGTGTTTCGAAATTTAAGAAGCTAAGCTAAAAGTAGGCGGTTTTCGGTCAGCTTTTAGACGAAAATCAAACGAAAACTAAACATGTAGAAAGCACTTTAGTTGCTTGTTTGGACGAGGGTTCGAGTCCCTCCATCTCCACCTTCGCCCTCCGAAGCTTTTTCGTAAGAAAATGCGAAGGAGGGCTTTTTAATTTATCAACGAATTATTATATATTTCTGAGTTGGGCTATGGTGGACACCGTCCACCTTAAACCTTACTATTATGGAACAATGGACCGTTTATATATTACTTTGTAACGATAATACTTATTACACAGGTTGTACCAACAATTTTGAAGATCGGTTATCAAAACACGAAAAAGGTTATGTGAATTACACCAAAACAAGACTTCCTGTTCATATTGTTACTAAAGCTGTTTTTTATGACAAATACAAAGCTTATGATTTTGAAAAATATTTAAAATCAGGTTCTGGTATTGCTTTTAGAAATAAAAGGTTAATTTAAAAAAACTGCCAAGTTTACTTGAGTAGATTTTGTTATTTAAGAGACCAAATTTGGAACAAACAAGTAATTATAATTGCAGTAATGGATGCATTTAGGTCGGACAATGGCCAATCCTTCGGCTTAAGACTTCTTTAAACCCTTTTAAACCCTATCGTATTTAATAAAATAAAATCAACAATAAACCTAACTGATTTTCAATACTTTATATAAGTAAAAGTACTAGTTGGTATGTTTTTAATCCAATAAAATTTTAAAATATCCAACAGTTACAAGCTTGTTTTCCATAATATATCTACTTGAAAACAAAGAATATTTCGGTTAAAACAAAATACTAAACACAGCATTTGGAGTAAAAGCTAATGCACTTTTTGTTACCTGCTCAATTTGATTATCACGAACGCGATAAAAATTAGAAATTACATTGTCTTGATTCAGTACATTCCAAATTGAAACACCCACTTTAGCTCTAATTCCTGAGGTTATTTTAAATTTATATCCCGCAGATGCATCTAAACGTAAATAGTCTTCAAGTCGACTGCTGTTGGTAGCTTCATATTGAATGGTGTTTTCTTCTACGGTTTGATTTTCTATAGGACGCGTAGTTGGTTTACCTGTATAATAGTTGAGCCCTGCTGAAAATTTAAAGCTTGTGGTAGAAAATGTGGATCCCAACGTTACTGCGTGAGTGATATCCACATTATTTGGGAATTGTGATGGACTAAATTCATCAAAAGTATAAGTGTTTTTTCCATAAGAGTAACTCAACCAGCTACTCACCTTTCTAATTCTCTTATTAATCAATACGTCCATTCCATTTACGGCATAAGACCCAATGGATTGATCATAAATATGAGGACCTAAAAAACCTTGACTTTGCGAGGTAATTTGATCTACATTTTTGTGATATGCAGTAGCACTAATCAACCACCCTCTATTGGAAAAGCTCACTCCCAAAGAAGCTTGCTTACTTTGGATTACAGGCACCTCTAGTTGATTTGATAAACGCCATCTTCTCTTTTCAACTCCTAAAAAGTCGTTTTGAAAATTGATGATTTGAGAAGTGTTTTGATGTTTGAGCTCTCCGGCTATTTCTAGGTTAAAAAAGTCCGCGAACCGTTGATTAATCACTAGTCTGGGCTCTATCAAGTGCTTTTTAAATTTTTCTATATAGGCGTACCGCAATCCACCTTTTATTTGTGTATCGTTTGATTCAGATTTAAAATCAACACTAGAAAATAAAGCGTGTTCACGAATTACCTCAGTTTCTAAAGTTAAAAATCTTGGATCATCTACATCGGTAAGATTAGATATGCCAGATTCTATAAATTGATAGCCATTGATATAGGTCCATTTCGGGTTGGCTACATAGATTGTTTTAAATTTTACAGAAGACTCCGAAACCTTGTTTTCCTGCTCCAGACGTTGATCCTTTAAAACATCCTCATTTATCGCGTTGAGTCGGTAATCGGTTTCATAAAGTTGAAGGCTGGTTCTGAATTTATTCGTCCAATCTCTTTGATAATGGAGACCTTCGGCGGTTGTGTTCTGAATCAATCGGCTCTCTCTTGAGCTAGTTTGTTGATTTTGCTCCGCACTTTCATTAAAAATTAATTTATTATTGACCTTGATAAAATTAAATCGTATTAAGTCTTTAGTACTGGGTTGGTATAACCAACGTACAGAAGTGTCATAAAAATCAAAAGTAATTCCAGAATGTTCAACTTTCGTAGTGTTATTATCTACTTCACTATCTTGCAATACACGATCATAATAAGCTGAATAGGTAGGCGTTTCTACAAAGTCATTAATCGCTTTTCGAGCGGCAATTTGTACTGAAGATTTTGCTCCAAGCGGAACATCGATAAAAGCATTGGCATTGGTAAAATTTGCCCCAAAACTTCCTGATATTTTTTTTGCAATCTTATCATCGGTATTCATGAGTATGGTGCCCGAAACTCCGTCAGTATAATCAACCCCGGTCCCGTTTTTTATCAGAGATACTTTAGAAGTAATTGAAGGATTAAACATGGAAATTAATCCGAAAAAATGTCCCGATTGATACATTTTTATACCATCCCACAATAACAGATTTTCAGCATGTGTACCGCCCCTAATATTTATGTTTGATACCGTTTCGTCAGAACTTTGAACTCCTGGCAAGGCCTGTACTGTCTGTAATACATCTGTTTCTATCAAACCTGGTACAAGATCAAATTTTTTGAAATTTATGGACATACTACCGTCAGAAAGTTTGTCTATACCCTTGGCAATATAATTGGCCAAGATAACTTCTTCCAATGACTCATTTTGGATACGTAGTACAATAGTATCACAACTATTAGATTTAAAATCACTCGATGAAAAGATTAAGGGAGCATAACTTAAATGCCTAATCTCTATGATTTCATTTTTATCTTCTACCGTTAGACTAAAGAAGCCCTTAGCGTTCGAAATTGTAGCATCATTATCTCCAACAATGGAAGCTGAATTTACAGGTGTTTTATCAAACTGATCGACCAGATACCCACAAATGTTGAAAGAATCATTAATTTTATTAATAGTGATATAATTACCATCAAAAAAAGTGAATTTAAGTCCCGTTGACTTTCGGAGATACTCAACGGTATTTTCTAAATTTAAATTCGGATCAGGAGATGAAATATAGATATTCTTAATAGTTTGATCTGCAAAGGTAAATTGACAATCCAATCGTTGTTGAATATCAACTAAAATTTGGACAAGGGGTTTTTTATCGTTGTTGTCCTGTGCCAACAACAAGGAGGAATTAAAAAGATAAAGTATAAGTACAAAGCATTTTAATTTATTCACTCGAATATAAAAGTATTTTTGTAGGACCTTCTCTCTTATACTTTAAGTTGAATGAACTCGTGATAGATTGAAGTGCCTGCTCAAGGCTTAAATGGGTAAAGCCGCCCGTAAATAATTGTTCAGTATCAATATCCTTAACGGTAATTTCTACGGCAAATTGTCGTTCTACTTCATTCAATACTTCAATTAACGGAATACTTTTAAAAGTACTTCTGTCAGTGATCCAAGTTGGTTCTGTTTGTTTGATCTCATCCAATTTTAATTTACCATTGCGAATACTCAAAGATTTACCGATGGTTAATATCTGATTAACATCGCCACTTTCTACATGTACAACCCCTTCAAAACATTTGACTTCAAAAAAACTATCGCGTTGATTTACGGTAAATTGTGTTCCGCGTACAGAAACTACGCCAGCACTGGTATTTACATCAAACTTAGATCCTTTGGCAACCTTAAAAAAGGCTTCTCCTTTCAGGGTTAATTCTCTTTTCTCTTCCCAGGTTTTTTTATTAAAACTTACTGTAGAGAGGTTATTTAAAATCACCGTAGAGGCATCCGGTAAATCAAAAGTTTGTTTTTGACTGGCCAAAGTCTTAATTGTGGTAGTCCTATTATTAAAGAAAGTAAAGAATAATCCTAGGCTAATAACTATTATTGCCGCAACCCTCAATAAAACTTTATTAGGGCTAAAACGTACTACTTTTGGTTCTGTCTTACCATCACGAATCGTTTTAAACTGTTCATACGATCTTGTTTCCGAAAAATTTGATGCTTTAAACGCTTCAGCTCCTTCTATGATTTTTGAATTTAATTCAAAGTCAACATCTTCTTCAAACGCCTTTAATTCCTCAGTATTAAGGTCATTTGTTAACCATTTTTTTAGTATTTCGTCTTGATTCATTGAGTATTATTTAACCTAAAAACAACTTAACATGGATTTATCCTGACAAATTTTACGTTAATTTAATTCTTTTATTTCAGCTTTAATAATTTTAAAGGCAGAATAGATTCTATATTCGACCACTTTTTTGGTGATATTCAACATTTCCGCAATTTCTTGATGTTTTTTCCCCTCTGTTTTATTGAGTAAAAAGGCAACGCGTTGTTCTTCAGTTAATTTAGCTAATGCACGTTGATATTTTTGATAAAATTGTTCCTTTTCTAACAAAAATTCTGGATTTTCTCCAGTATAATCCTTCGGTTTTACCTGTTGATGTTTTAAAATTACCTTTTGATGTTTTATTTCGTTCAACATCATATTTTTTGACACCATAAAAACAAAACCTTTGGCTTTTTCAAAACTTACTTCTTTACAATTTTTCCATAATTTAACGAAAGCTTCTTGTACTGTATCATTTGGGTCGTGGCGATTCCCATATTTGTAATAAAGGTAGTTATGAAGGTCTTTTGAGTATGAATTATAGATAGAAGCGAACACACTTTCATCACATACAGACTTAGATTGGGTCATTAATTTCCTATTTATGAATTAAAATTAAAAATTTTCAGGATTTTTTAACGTTTAATTGTTTTAATATGTGTACAATAATATTAACAATTCGCATTGCATAATGAAACAAACGATAAAAACAACCAAATTATTACTCTTAGGATTATTAATTTTTAGTTCCTGCAGAACTGAAGAATCTGTTTTGATTCCTGGTCCAAACGAATCTAATTTTACGGCTGATTCGAATTTGGCGGGCCTAATGAAGCGTACCGCCTTAAAAGATGGCTCTTTTGATAACATAATTGATAGGGCTAATTGTTTTACCGTACAGTTTCCTTACACAGTTTTTGCCAACGGTATTCAGGTAGTAGTGAATTCTTCTGCCGATTTTGAATCGGTAGAGAATATATTTGATGATCACGATGATGATACCGATACCATCCAAATTCAATTCCCTATAACAGTAACCTTAGAGGATTTTACTGAGGTAACATTGAACAATCAAACTGAATTCGATGCTTTAGCAAGTACTTGTAAAGGTGAAAACGAAATGGATGATGATATTGAATGTGTAGATTTTCGCTTTCCAATAACCATCTCAACTTATAATACGGTTACTGAACAATTTGATAAAGATCAACTACTAAATGATCGGGAATTATTCGATTTTATAGATGATTTTAAATCGGATGACATCTCAAATATTGAGTTTCCAGTAGTAGTTATTCGAAGTGACGAGACCGAAATTACAACGAATACCATGCCAGAACTAGAAGCAGAAATTACCGCTGCAATCAATGCTTGTGATGAAGATGACGACTACGACTATAATGACGATGATTGTATAGATTGCGAATTACTAGAATTCGTTGACTTATTGACTGAATGTAACGATTGGGGAATTAATCGCTTAACGCTGAACTCCTTAAATCTAGACTTACTATATCCGTTATATCGATTTGAATTCGATAGCAATGGTACTGTAAGGGTAAAACTTTTACTATTGACATTGTTTTCGGGAACTTGGACTGCAACTGGTACTGGACAAAACATTGAATTGACAATATCCATTCCTGGCTTGACGGAAGTATCTAATGTTTGGACCTTAACTGAAATTGATATTGTGCCAGGCGAGACAAGGGTTGATTTTAAGAATGGTGACGATCGTTTGCGGTTTGAAAGTGTATGTAATTAATAGATGTATTAATTTAAATTTTTTATATCATAACTAAAAAGAGCATCTTAATTTCGGGATGCTTTTTTATTGAACCAGACAATTGTTGATCAATTAAATTACCCGTAAAGCAAAGTAATATTGGGAAAATTAAAATTAATTTGATTTTTTTTCAGGATTATTAAAGAGGAGGTTGTTTTTAAGATAGGGGAGTCTTAATAGCAAATTAATCTAGACTCAGTTTAATTTTTTTATATCATAGCTAAAAAAGCATCCTTACTTCGGGATGCTTTTTTTAATACGAATAAAATAACCATTAGATTCATTACACTTTAGCAGCTAATTTGTGAAGAGAATAAAAAAATCATTTTATTTTCAGGACAATTTAAACTTAAGTTGTTTTTAATCCACAGGTCGCAAATAAAAACTTAAACATGAGTGACCAATTAAAAATTTTATACTATGAAAAAAATTGCTATGTTAAGAACCGCTTGGATATTGATACTAATTTTATTGCTTGCTACAAGTGTTTCCGCTCAAGATTTTCAAAAGTTGGATAAGGATCCTCAAGATATTGCTTATTTAAGGGCTTCAAGGGTTTCGATGCCTATGGTCAAAGTTATTTATGGAAGACCATCTTTAAAAGATGACCAAGAACAACTGACAGATAAAATTTCTTACGGTAAAATTTGGAGAACTGGAGCCAATGAAGCGACAGAAGTTAAGTTTTATAAAGATATCTATTTCGGGGAAACCCTAGTAAAATCAGGAACATATGTATTATTAACTATTCCTGGCGAAACAGAATGGGAAATCATATTAAATAGCGAAATTGACACTTGGGGTGCTTTTCAGTATAATCCTGAGGCTAATATTGCTCAACTAAAGATACCGGTAAAAAAAGCAGAACGCTTATCAATATTCTCTATTGGATTTAAAAGAATCAACGAAAATGCCAAAATGGTATTGGCTTGGGGTTATACACGAGTTTCAATTCCAATAAAATTTACCGAAGAATATTATTTTGCTAAACTATAAGTTAGTTGAAGAATTAATCAATAGCTAGACTAATTGTAATTGAATAATTTGAGGGGAGTCAATCTATTTAATACTTGGGATTATTGCTAGAAAACTGCTTTGAATTGAATTCAAAGCAGTTTTTTTATTTTACTTCTTTATCGAACACCCGATAGCCCTTGTTTTAGTAACCTCTATCTCCTTACTTGCCAATAACGCATCTACTGCATTTTCTAAATACTTAACCTTAACATTATTCTCATTTCTAGAACTATCATCAATTCCGCCAATATATTTTACAACTAGTCCTTCCTCTTCTTTTTGTAATAAATAGACGTGAGGTGTTGCCGTAGCACCATATTGCGGATATATTTTTTGCCCATCATCAAACAAATAAGGAAATGTAAACCCTTTTTCTTTAGCTCTAACCTTCATCAATTCGTAACTATCACCAGGTTGGACAGCAGGATTATTAGGATTAATTGCAATCACAGGAAAACCTTGGTCTTTGTATTTTTTGTCTAGGGCCAGTATTCTATCTTCGTTCCTTACAGAAACAGGACAAGTATTGCAAGTAAAGATAACGATAAAGCCTTTGGCTTCCGTATAATCAGCTAATGATACCATGTTTCCATCAACATTCTTTAATGAAAAATCAGTGGCAATATCACCAACGTTATAACCTTCAGAATTGTTTTTTTCTGAGTTTGAAGTGGTAAAAGCAAACAATGTTGCTATTACAATTATTGCTAGTAGTGTTTTTAAGTTTTTCATAATATAAATAATAAAGTTATAGAAATTCTTTAATCGTTTTATTTAATGATTCTTGAGTAAATGATTGCTCAAAAAAAGCTCGTTTATTTTTATTGTAAATTATGGTTGCCGGCAACGCACCAGACCAAGATTCATCCACTTTGGGTATCCATTCATTTTCATTGGGATCGTCCAATAAAATTACTTGTGGACTAACTTTATGCTTTTTTACAAATGGTATCAATTTACTTTCAAACTTTTCAGGAAAATCTAAACTAACCAAAATTACCTTTACTTTTTTGTCTTTGTAATTAGTGTACAATTCTTCAAAATAGGGTAATTCCTTTATACAAGGACCACACCAGGTTGCCCAAAAATTGATTACATACGTAGAATCATCATTAGCATTTAGTATGGGTTCCAGTTGAGAAAAATTGTAAATTTCTATGCTATCATTCTCTTGGTTAGCAACATCAATTTTCTGTTGTGCCTTACTAGAAAACACAATTAATAAGCCTATAACAACTAATACCTTCCTCATTAATAATCAATTAGATTCCCAAATTTAATCAAAGATAGTTACTAATAGAAGTAGTATTGATTCTTTTATAAAAATTTTAACTTACTCAAAAGTCGTAGTATATGTTTTTTATACCTCTATTCAAGTTCTAATTTTACATAGACGGGCAAATGGTCGGAAGGGTATTTTAAATCTTTAGAATCACTTAAAACAGCATATTTTTTAACCATAACTGGAGGTGATTTAGATACAAAAATATAATCAATTCGCCGTGTAACGGGTTCGTTAAACTTAAAACCGTTAAACGTGCCTGATGGTCCAAATTTAAGTTTACTTGATTCTTTGGTATCAACAAAATTTTGCTGTAAGTTGCTTATGAGTTCATTGTCAGGCTCTACATTAAGGTCTCCCATAATTATTATAGGATGATTTTCTGTATTTATTGTTTTTATCCTTTCTTGAATCAATTTCATGCTATTTAGCCTTGATTGTTGCCCAACATGGTCTAAATGAGTATTGAAAATCCACACTTTTTCCAATGATTCTAAATCAGTAAATAAGCCATAGGTACAATTCCTTTCAAAAGCAGCATCCCAACCCTTTGAGCGTATTTCAGGTGTTTCAGAAAGCCAAAACGTACTATCATTTTCAACCTTTACTTTATTCGTATTGTAAAAAATAGCAGAGTATTCTCCATTATCTCCTCCCTCTCTACCATGACCTATCATTTTATAATCTGTCAGGGTTTCTTTCATAAATTTAATTTGGTTAGGACGACCTTCTTGGGTTCCCATCACATCTGGACCGTAAAATTTTATCTGCTCGGTTATAAATTCTTTACGGTGTTCCCAAGCATTTTCTTCATCCGAGGCAACATCTAGACGGATGTTGTAGGTCATAACTGACAAGTTTTGACCATGAACAGAGATAAAAAACAACACCATGGTAATTAAGAAAAGAAGGTTTTTCATTTTTGCTAATTTTTTTGTTGATAAACCCTTACATAATCTACCACCATTTGTTGTGGAAAAACACTATCATCAATTCCTTTTTGACCTCCTAGCATTCCGCCAACAGCAACATTTAAAATTAAATAAAATTTTTGGTCAAAAGGCCATTCTGCTGTGGTTTTATGTTCGTTTTCTATCTGATTATAAACCACACCATCTAAGATAAAGTCTATTTTTTCGGGTGTCCAATCCAATGCAAAAACATGGAATTCATCATAAGGTTTATCAATAAAAATACTTTTGCTTTTTTCAGTTCCCTTGGTATGGTTATAGGCTTCAGTATGAATTGTTCCAAAAATGGAATCCTTATTAAAGCCAACGTGTTCCATAATGTCAATTTCACCGCATTCTGGCCAACTGACTTCACTTCTATTATTTCCCAACATCCAAATTGCAGGCCACATACCTACTCCCTTTGGCAATTTCGCCCTAACTTCAATGCGTCCATATTGCCAAGATGCCAAATCTTTAGTGGTTAATCTGGCGGAAGTATATTTTGCTGTTTTCCGCTCGGCGGCATATTTCATCCAGCTTTTCTTTAGTAATTCTGGATTGTTATAATCTTTATTAGTAATGGCTTCTTTATGGGTTTCAATGATTAAATTTCCATCTTCTACCCTTGCGTTTTTTAAACTATCGGTATAATACTGTTCTTCTTGATTTGCAATAAAACCATAGGCATATCCCCATTTGGTGCTATCTAGCTTGCCCTTATAATTGAACTCATCGCTCCAAACTAAACTGTAACCATCTTTGGTTGGGCTCTCTTTAATTCTCTCAAACAATAATTCAGGTTCATTGGTGGTAATATAATCGAATTCATTGGCCAACAACCAATCTAAATCTTCCTGAGCATTTACCGTCCAGGCATTTAATGTTAATCCTAATTCTTTGGCTTCCTCAATCCAATGTGGATTCTTTTTAAACACGTTCATATGATAGTCCAACCCTGAAATTCCGTCATTTTTTAATTCCTGTGGCGATTTAGAACCATTTAAATACTGCGTTTTTGCATTTGGATCGAGTTCTACAATTTTTTGAAGAATACCATAGCCAAAACTAATATAGGAATGGATATAAGGTTCGGCTTTTAGTTCTTTGACCAGAGCTAGTATTTTCTCGGTCATCTTAAGGTTGTGTTCTATATCTTTTGAAGGTTTTATTTCTAGCACCAAACCTGTAGTGGTATTGTTTTCCATACCCGCAAGAATGTAATCTTTAAGGGTAGGTAATATTTCCCCATTGGAAAGTTTGAATTTTGAAAGTTCTTCGTAAGTGCTTTCTTTTATCGTCAAATCGTTGTAATGAGGATCGTGATAAACAACTGGAATGCTGTCCGCAGTCATATGCACATCAAACTCTGAACCTGTACAGCCCAACTCAATGGCATATTTTAGAGCGGCAATGGAGTTCTCAGGAAGCTCCTTGGCTTTAAAAGCACCACGGTGGGCAACTACTACGTTATCTGCAAAATTAATATTGTCTTTCACGTTATTGTCACAAGCAATAAGACCTGTAAGCACTAATATAAGGGATAAATTTTTGAGATATGAGATGTTAGACATGAGATATTGGATAAAAAATGAAGTTATCGTTTAGTTTATAAAATTACAAAGAAATTATTTTAACTGTAACTTCAAAAAGCGGTTTTGATAAAATAGATACCATATAAAGTTTAACTGATTCAAATAAAAAGCGGGATTAGTTCAATTAAAAAAATCTAAGGGTTGATTCGAGACCCTTAGATTTTTAACATACTAACTTAAACTCAAAAAATTTAATTCCATTAATCTGTGTAACCCGAGTTCTGAGGGTAATTTGGCCCCAATAAATCTAATTCTGATTGTGGAATTGGCATATTTACCATCCAATCTTCTATACGCTCTCTAGCTATAAACTTCCATTGTTCATTACCTGCATGGTCCCTCATAAACTCAATTAATTTACCTGTTCTTTTTAGGGTGTACCATCGCTGCCCTTCAAAAGCTAATTCTCTAGCTCTTTCATCTAAAATTGCTTGTAAATCAATTTCTGTTAATTCTGTGGCGTTGGCACGTGTTCTTACTGCATTTATATAAGTTAAAGCTTTTGCGGTATTGCCATTCATCATGTGAGCTTCGGCACCAATCAAATAAGTCTCCGCTAATCTATAAATCAAGATGTTTTTTACTTGACTCGCTTCATCAGGCACAGCATCATCCTGTAAATATTTTAAAACACCCGGGTTCATAGTTAAATAATAGTTTCTATGCTGACTACCATACTCTTCGTAAACATCAATAGTGTCACCTACTTTTTTACCTGCTGGTAAATTTGCTACATCGTTATATGTATAATAACTTATATAGTAAGTATGATCATCCCTGTCATCATTTGGGTCTTCTTTTAAAAGATTACGTAAATACTCATTTGGCATTAAAAAACCAGCTCCTCTAGCTCCATTTTCTATGGCAAAATCTGCACCATCAATTCTATTGTATTGTGCTACCACATTAAAATTCATACGGTGCATATTACCCCCTCCAATAGTTTCATTGGGGTCGGCATACTGAATGGCAAACAAGGTTTCACCATTATTATAATCTCCTTTAAAAACATCTTTAGTGTTACCTACTAAATTATAGCTACCATTATCAATAACCGCATCAGCTTGTAAGGCTGCTTCTGTATAGTCTTTTTGCCAAATAGCCGTTTTAGCTCTTAAATGTCTGGCAGCAGCTTGAGTCCATCTTCCATATTGGTCAGTTGTCCAATCTAAATTGGCAATTGCAAAGTCCAAATCACTGTTTATTAAAGTGAATATCTCTTCTTCCGTTGAAGGTGCCTCCGGCCTGTCAAAACCATTTTCTGGTGTAGTGGGCTCAGTTGTAATAAAAATGTTATTAAACATTCTATACAAGGTAAAATAAGAATTAGCTCTCATTGCCTTCGCTTCTGCAATTAAAACATTTTTTCTTGTTTCATCCATCTCCGTATTTTCTGCTCCTTGAATAACAGCATTGGCTCTATCAACCAATCGATAATGGTGTCTCCAGAATCTTGAAAAACGTTTTGACCCAAAGTCGTTAACCGTTCTCCCCCAACTTAAGGTAGCATACAAAGAGATTTCTCCAGATCTACCAAATACTAAATCTGATTTAGCGATCATGGTCATAGCTCTCGCACTATTCCACTCACCATCTTCATATAAAGCCCTGTTCAAACTATATAAACCGACCGTCGCGGCCTCTAGACCTTCAGGAGTATTATATGTAAAATCTGCAGAAGTATCTGACAGTAACTCGTCTTTTAAATAATCTTCACATGATGTTGTTAGAACCACAAGTCCGACAACCAACATACCGATTAAAATTCTTGAATTTTTATTAAATAATTTCATCTTTTCGATTTTTTTATAGTCCTAATTTAACTCCTACAGTAATACCCTTTGAATCTGGAAAATCTCCTGGATTATTTTCAGGACTGTACGATTTATAATCTGTAAATGTAAGTAAATTGGTACCCGTAACATACAATTTTGCATTACTAAATCCAATTTTTGATAAAGCTGATTGAGGTATGTTATAACCTAATGTCAGTGTTCTTAACCTAACAAAAGAAGCGTCTTTTACCGCCAAAGCAAATAAATTAGACGGAGTTGTAGGTCTTGGTCTTGGAAATTCGTTAGAAGGGTTTTCGGGTGTATAATACGGCACTTTAATACCATTCCTAATACCTTGCAATGTACCTCCATTTTCAAAAGATGCCAAATACGGATTTGACCTCATAGCACCTTGAGAAATAAATACATCAGCAAAAAGTTCAAATCCTTTAAAATTAGCAGTGGTATTAATAGAACCGTACCAGTCAGGGGTACTTTTAAAGTAATATAAATCTTCATTATCTAAAATCTTATCATCGTTCATATCAACTATCCTAACATCTCCTGGCATAGCATCGGGTTGAGCGGAGTTGGCAATATCGTCACCTTCTTGCCATATACCGTCAAATAAAAACTGTGTGAACGTACTCAGGGTTTCTCCAATATATAAGTCGTTGCCCGGTAAGTCTATTTCATTTCCTTCCGCATCTTTTTCACCAGTTAAAGAAATAATTTCATTTTTATTGGTGGAGAAAATTAGACCAACTGACCAATTAAAATCTTGTTTACGGATAATATTTGTATTTACGACCGCTTCAAAACCAGTATTTTCTACCTCTCCAACGTTGAACCTTGTTACTGAAAAGCCCGTTGTGCCAGGCAATACCCTATCTAGTAATAAATCAGTAGTTGTACTTTTATAAAATTCAAATGTTCCTGTTACTCTATTTCTAAATAATCCATAGTCCAAACCAATATTCAAAGATGTAGTTGTTTCCCATTTTAAATCAGGATTTGGTAATCTATTTAAAGGGGCAAAACCTCCAGAAGTAACACCGCCAAAAACGTAAGGTATATAATCTGAAACACCTAAAGTCTCTTTGGAATCAATACCATCATTACCAGTTTGACCGTAAGTTATTCTTAACTTCATCTGATTAATACTATTGGAGTCTTCTAAAAATGACTCCTCATGCATTTTCCAAGCAAAAGCTATTGCAGGAAAGAAACCCCATTTTTCTTTAGCTCCGAAAACCGACGAGCCATCTGTCCTAGCTGTTAACGTTAATAGGTATTTATCCATTAAGCTATATCTAGCACGACCTAGAAAACCAACTTGCCTTTTTCTAACAATCTCTCTAAAAGATTCACCTATGTTATTTGCAACTCCGTTATAACCTAAATCGTCATTTGCAAAGTTTGATTTCTCAATTGAGTTTGTATTGGTTTTACGTTCATTTACCGAATGTACAAAGGTTAAATCTAATTTATTATTCTCGTTGATTTCCGGTGCATAATCGATAATGTTTTCCAATAAAAATTCTCTGTAAAACTTGTCGGATAATGTTGCCAACCCATTCACATCACCATCTCCGCTACCATGCTTACTACTTCTGTAGATGCCCTGTTCCGACGCTCTATTACGTAAAAAAGTATTTAATTTATACGATAAATTAGGTGTAAATTGATACAAACCAACCAAATTGATATCCGTTAAGTTTGTCCTTACCTCATTAGTTGACTCTCTAATATTCCACAAAGGATTAATGGTTGTATTACCAGACCCTAAAGGCTCTTTATTTAACTCACCATTTTCATCAAAAGGCTTTGCCAGTGGCGAAATTGTTATAAAGTTCAATGAATTACTTTCAATATCTTGCAAGCTTGTTTGAAAATTCACATTAGCCTGTAAGCTTAATTTTTTAGTAACCTGTTGATCTACATTTAACCTAAACGTTCCTCTTTTAAAGCCTGAACTGGGTATTAACCCGTCTTGATCAAAGTAGTTCACACTTGAAAACACTTTTGTTTTTTCACCTCCACCCGATACACTTAACGAATGGCTTTGGATTACGGCATTTTCCATGACCAAGTCTTCCCAATCTACATAAGTCCTATTGTTCAAAGATTCCAGTTCAAACGGCTCGAAGATGTCTTCATCTGGCTCATACTCATCATTATTATCAGTTCTGCGTGCCTCTCTACGAACTTGTGCAAATTCTTCACCTGAATACAAATCAAAGTTCTTTGTTAATTTTTGAGAAGTTAAATAACCATGGTAATCTATCTTAAAACTACCTTCTTTACCACGCTTGGTAGTAATAAGAATAACACCGTTTGCTGCTCTAGCACCATAAATTGCTTGAGATGATGCATCTTTTAGAACTTCAACGGAAGTAATATCAGAGGCTGCAACATCATTAATATCATCATAAGGTATACCGTCAACAATAATAAGCGGGTCATTACCCTCTATTGACACCTTACCACGAATTACAATGTTAGAGTTACCACCTGGCCTGGCATCATTTAGATTAACCTGAACACCTGCGGCTCTACCCCTTAACATTTCGGATACATTAGTTGTGGGCACTGCCACAGCTTCTTCCACATCCACACTGGCTACGGAACCTACAACATCACTCTTTTTTACCGTACCGTAACCTACAACCACAACCTCATCTAATATATTGTCTGGATCTAAGGTAACTGTAATATTATCGGCAATTGCCACTTCTTTGGTAGTGTAACCAATGAAAGACACTTGTAATGTAGTTGCATCTGCACTTACATTCAATGAAAATTTCCCATCAAAATCGGTAGAAGTTCCATTTGTAGTTCCTTTTACTACTACAGAAGCACCAGGTAAAGGTGTTCCTGTTTCATCTAGCACAGTTCCTGTAACTGTTTTTTGGGCTTGTACCGCAGTAAAACCGCTAAGTACAAAAGCAAACATCAGCAGAGCTAGATTTGTCCTTTTTTTAAATAGTTTTAACATCATAAGTTATTTGAGTTTAATTTTAATTTTTCAATATTAAGAACAAATCGTTTAAGACAAGTGACCTTAATATTAATTCTCGGTTAAATATAAATCCAATTGGATAACTGAACTTTATTTGCTTTTAAAAGCAAAATAAAATAACGTTAGCTTTAGATTTCATTTCGTGTCATTATATTTAATGGCAATAATACATAATTTTTTTAATAAAACAAAATTATACGAAATAAAATAAAATAAAACGAAACTTTTTTAATTTGTTACGAAAGCACTAGCATCAACAATCCCGCTAATGAAGCCCCAATTATAGGCCCAACAACAGGAACCCAAGCATAACCCCAATCGTTTGAGGCTTTATTTTTAATGGGTAATATTGCATGCATAATCCGTGGACCTAAATCACGGGCCGGATTTATGGCATAACCGGTTGTGCCTCCCAAAGACAAACCAATTACCCAAACTAAAAACGCCACGGGTAAAGCTCCTAATGAACCTAAACCGATAGTTGTTTCGGGTTCTGATAAAGTAGCATCTGTAAAATAAAGCACCACAAAAACCAATACAAAAGTGCCGATAATTTCAGAAAAAACATTTGAAGAGGTATTTCTGATTGCCGGAGCGGTACAAAAAACCGCTCTTTTGGTTTCGCCATCTTCTGTAACATCAAAGTGAACTTTATAAAATATCCAAACAATCAGAGCACCCAGCATTGCACCGATAAATTGAGCCAACACATAGCTTGGCACTAACGCCCATTCAAATTTACCTGCAACGGCCAACCCAATACTAACTGCTGGATTCAGATGAGCACCGCTGTAAGGCCCAGCAACAACTACGCCCACAAAAACGGCTAATCCCCAGGCGGTGGTAATAACCATCCAACCTTGGTCGTTAGACTTTGTTTTTTCTAAAATAATATTGGCAACTACGCCACCTCCTAAAAGAATAAGAAAAAAAGTTCCGATGATTTCTGCTATAAATGGTGTCATACTTGTTAGGTTTTATTAATAATTTTATTTTTTTGATTAACGAACAACGATT
Organism: Aureibaculum koreense; assembly: GCF_034296135.1. Classification (NCBI taxonomy): domain Bacteria; kingdom Pseudomonadati; phylum Bacteroidota; class Flavobacteriia; order Flavobacteriales; family Flavobacteriaceae; genus Aureibaculum; species Aureibaculum koreense. The sequence continues at coordinate 122,973 of NZ_JAXKVV010000004.1, read as the reverse complement.
AACGAGTTTTGATTTTTGAACTTTTGCTTTATTGCTTGGAAAATTTGATTATTTCTCAAAAACACAACCCTAGCCCCTTTTACGCGTGTCACTGAAGCTTTAATGGTTACGAAGCGTAAGCACAAGAGGGGAACCGGTACATTTATAGCCAAGACTCCGAACTTTTTCAATTGTAAAAAGTTAATTCATTTAAAAAAAATTCTGAACTCATAATTTTTTTGTACCCAGAGTCCTTTTTCACTTCTGTCTTCGGCCTCAGGTCTTCCGACCTATTTTTCCTTCGTCCAATATTCAAGTGCGTCAATGGCTTTGTACCAGCCTTTAATGCCAATTTCTATTTCCTTTCTATCGTTAGTAGGTTTAAAATGTTTGTCTGTTTGCCAAATCTCTTGAATTTCTTCTGGGTTTTCCCAATAGCCTACCGCCAACCCAGCTAAAAAAGCGGCTCCCATTGCTGTTGTTTCTACAACTTTTGGGCGAACGGTTATTGTATTTAACACATCCGCTTGAAATTGCATCAGCATATTATTAACCGTTGCCCCACCATCAACACGCAATTCCTTTATTGAAATACCCGAATCTGCTTCCATCGCTTTTAAAATATCCATGGTTTGATATGCGATGGACTCTAGGGCTGCACGGGCAATATGGGCATCTGTACTTCCTCTGGTTAATCCGAAAATTGTGCCTTGGGCATGTTGGTTCCAATGTGGAGCTCCTAATCCAGCAAATGCGGGAACAAAATAGACCCCTTCAGAACTTTTAACAGATTCCGCTAACGCTTCAACATCTGAAGAATTACGTATTATCTTTAAACTATCACGCAACCATTGTACAACCGCCCCGGCAATAAAAATACTACCTTCTAAGGCATAGCTTGTTTTTCCATTTATTTTCCAAGCTACCGTCGTTAATAAATTATTTTTTGAGACGGTGGGTTTATCACCAATATTCATGAGCATAAAGCAACCTGTTCCGTATGTATTTTTTACCATTCCTGGTTTTGTGCACATTTGACCGAAAAGGGCTGCCTGTTGGTCTCCTGCAATGCCTGCAATAGGGATTTTAGTATCGTAAAAAGTGGATTGCGTATGGCCGTAAACCTCACTTGACTGTTTTACTTCGGGCAACATACTTTTCGGGATGGTCAGTAATTCCAACATTTTATCATCCCAATCCATAGTATTTAAATTGAACAATAATGTTCGTGAAGCATTGGAAACATCAGTAACATGCTGATTGCCTTTCGTAAAATTCCATATCAACCATGTGTCTATGGTACCCATAAGCAGATTGCCGTCTTCGGCTTTTTTTCTTGCACCATCAACATTATCCAAAATCCATTTTACTTTTGTGCCAGAAAAATAGGAATCTATTACCAGTCCGGTTTTCTCTCTTATTACTTCTGCTTTGCCTTGTTTTTTTAGCTCATCACAATAATCTGAAGTACGCTTGTCTTGCCAAACAATAGCATTGTAAACTGGTTTGCCTGTATTTTTATCCCAAACAACAACCGTTTCTCGTTGATTTGTGATACCAATTGCAGCAATATTCTCTACATTTAACCCTTTTTTCGCTATGGCTTCAGCTGCCACACCAGCTTGTGTCGACCAAATTTCAGTAGGGTCGTGTTCTACCCACCCTGGTTTTGGAAAATGTTGTGTAAACTCTTTTTGAGCCACAGAGATAATATTTCCCTTTTTATCGAAAACGATGGCCCTAGAACTGGTTGTTCCTTGATCTAATGCTAGTATATATTTTCCCATAACCTGTTTTTAAATGATTTAAAACTCAAAAATTTCTTAAAATTAAGAAATCCATTGATTCATAACACGTATTGTTTTGCAATCTTTGTAAAATTATCAATTTCTTTACGCTCCCAAACTTTATCTTTACCTAGTTCTTTTGCTAAAAGTTCAGCAACTATCGGTGCAGAAATAATGGCTGCCCTAGCGTCTAAAAATAACATTCGCACCCTTCTTGCCAAAACATCCTCAATGGTTCTTGCCATTTCATTTCTAATGGCCCAGACAGCTTCGGCTTTGGTAAAATCTGATTTTGGATGTAATTTTTCACCCAATTTAGGTTCTTTAACTATTAATTCTTCAATACCTTTTTGATCTGTTCCATAAATATAAAGATGGTTTGTTCTATCCAAATTATTCATAGCACCATGTATGGAAAGGTTCTTGGTTTTACATTCCTTGTTAGGTAATTTCCCTATGGAAATGGCTTTATTAATGGTGTCTTGTGCCATTCTCCTGTAAGTAGTCCACTTGCCGCCGGTAATGGTTATAAGTTCAGATTCAGAAATGATAATTTTATGGCTTCTTGATATTTCTTTGGTTTTCTCCGAATCGTCTTTAGGTGCCGCCAATGGCCTTAATCCTGCAAAAATGCTTAGCACATCCTGCTTACTTACTTTTTTATTCAAGTATTTATTTGCAGTGGCAATAATAAAATCCACCTCCTTATCCAAAGGTTTTGGCTCTAAACTATGACTATCCAGTAATGTATCCGTTGTACCCACAACAACTTTATCGTGCCAGGGCACTAAAAATAAGACCCTGCCATCATCCGTTTTAGGAATCATAATGGCATCGTTGCCCGGTAAAAAGGATTTATTTAAAACCAAATGTATCCCTTGGCTAGGACGAACCATATTTTTAGCATTTTCATTATCCATTTGCAATACCTCATCAGTGAATACGCCCGTGGCGTTTATTATCACTTTAGCATTCAAATTGTAGCACTCATCTCTTTCCCTATCATGTGCAACAACGCCATTTACTTTTCCAGTATCGTCCTTTAATAATTTTATAACTTTACAATAATTCAAAAGTGTGGCACCCTTTTCTATACAGGTTTGGGCGATATTTATGGCTAATCTGGAATCATCAAATTGTCCGTCATGGTAAACCACGCTACCTTTTAATTTATCCGTTCTTATTGTTGATAATCTTGAAGTTGTTTTCTTTTTATTGATCCTTATAGATTTTCCAAAACTCAGTTTACCTGCTAAAAAATCATATAATTTTAAACCGATGGTATATTTTAGGGTATCCCATAATTTATAATTTGGAATAATAAAAGACTGGTTAGTTACCAAATGGGAAGCGTTTTTTAACATTAAGCCTCTTTCATATAAAGCTTCCTTAACCAAATCGATATTACCTTGAGCCAAATAACGCACACCTCCGTGGACTAATTTAGTACTTCGACTTGAGGTCCCCTTTGCAAAATCAATCTGTTCCAATAAAAGAGTTTTATAGCCACGCGTAACACTATCAAGTGCTATTCCCAAGCCTGTTGCCCCTCCTCCTATAATAATAACATCCCAATTTGAATCGGATTGTAACTGTTCAATTAATGTTTCTCTTTGGAACAAACTCACTTCTATTTTGTTTTGATTTATATTGTAACGGTTTCAAATATACACATTTTAGGCAAAAACGAAAGAAAACGAAAATTTATTTTTCCAAAATTTGGGGTTAGTATGCATTAAAAGACTTTTTATTTCTTCGTTTGCTTTCAATTTGATTATATTTGGAATGTTAAACTCATTATACTGCAGCATGAAGCGACATCAAATAATTTTAGACATTTTAAACAAGGAAAAATACCTCGAAGTATTAGATCTTTGTAAAATTTTAGATGTATCTGCTGTTACCATTAGAAAAGATTTAAAGCTGTTAGAAGAAAAAGGCCTTTTGTTTAGAACACATGGTGGAGCTTCTCTTGAGAATCCTTATATTAATGAAAAAGCGGTAAATGAAAAGGAAAAAATATCGGTAGAAGAAAAAAATGGAATCGCTCAGACTGCTGCAAAGTTAATTGATGAAAACGATTCAATCATGATTGCTTCCGGTACAACCGTACAGGCATTGGCAAAATTTATAACCCCTAAAAACAAATTGACTGTAATTAGCTCTTCGTTGTACGTTGTACTACATTTAATCAACCATAAGAATACGGAAATTTTGCAGCTGGGCGGCTATATTAGGCATAGTTCGGCATCGGTTGTCGGTAATTATGCTACGCAAATTTTAGAAAACGTATCTTGCAGTAAATTATTTTTAGGTGTGGATGGTATTGATTTAGAATACGGCCTGTCGACAACAAGTTTGGAAGAAGCCCAACTTAATAAAAAAATGTTGGCCTCTGCACAGAAATCCATTGTATTAGCCGATTCCTCAAAGTTTGGTAAGAAAAGCTTTGCTAAAATATGCGGAATAAGAAATATAGATCAGATTATTACGGATGCGGGAGTATCTAAATCCATTGTTAAAAAGTTAGAAGAAAAAGGCATTGTAGTTACGGTAGTTGGCTAAATTAGAACTGTTTCCGCAGGTATAGTCATACTATAAATCAAATCTTTACGTTATACTATTTTAATCCATAATATCTATTTATGAAAAAGTTGTTATTTATATTTTTAATTTCTCCATTATACATCTTAGCTCAGACAGAAGACACATCACAATCTACTGAAAAACAGGAAAGCAAGGTAATTGTAGAAGAATGTATTGCCGGTAATTGTAAAAATGGAAAAGGCACAATGCAGTACCAAACTGGAGTTTACGAAGGTTATTGGAAATCTGGACTGCGTGATGGCGAAGGAAAATATACATGGACAAATGGTGATGTTTATGAAGGGCAATGGACTAGTGATAAAAGACATGGGTATGGGATTTACACCTGGAACGATGGCTCAAAATATAAAGGAAACTATAGCTATGGTATTCGTAGCGGATATGGAATTTATTACTATACTAATGGTACAATTTACGAAGGTACTTGGCAAAATAACTTAAAACATGGTATTGCTAACTTTTATTATCAATCTAGTGTAAATATTGGTGGCAAATACATAAATAACGAATATGTTAGCGGTACAGGAATTAATCAAGAAAGTTATAATTTTAAACCTGCAAATTAGTTTGTAAGTTTTTAATTAATTTACGTCTTATTACTTGATGGATTCATGTCCATCTTCTTTTTCATAGCAATTTCCCGTTTTTAAGAAATTAAGAACGGGATTTTTTTTACTTTCGCTTTAAAATATCCCTTTTGCAACGAATTATAGTATCCGTTACGAGCGACTTGGTTACAGACCAACGCGTACATAAAGTTTGTACAACTTTGGTAAGTATGAAATATGAAGTAATTCTCATAGGAAGGAAATTGCCCAACAGTTTACCAATCAATAGGAGTTATAGAACCATCAGAATGAATCTGTTTTTTAAAAAAAAGTGGGTTTTTTATGCAGAATACAACTTGAAATTATTTTTTAAGCTGCTCTTTTTAAAAAAAGACATTTTACTTTCCAACGATCTTGATACTTTGTTACCCAACTTTTTAATTAGTAAGTTATTTGGTAAAAAGCTGGTTTATGATAGTCACGAGTTGTTTACCGAAGTAGGTGAGCTAATTAATAGGCCCAAAATCCAAAAAGTGTGGCTCTCTATTGAAAAGTGGATATTTCCGAAGCTTAAAAATGTATATACTGTAAATAAAAGTATTGCCAATTTTTATCAAAAAAAATATGGTGTTGATGTGGAGATTGTTCGAAATATTGCTCCAAAATTGCAAAACAAAACGGTTGACTTAGCTTTCTCGAAAAAAATAAAGGGAGATAAAAAAATGATAATTTTCCAGGGTTCCGGAATTAACTCCGATCGTGGAGCAGAGGAAGCCATACAGATGATGCAATATTTAGAGAATACAATACTTTATATTATTGGCGGAGGTGATGTTTTTAAAGAATTAAAGGTTTTGACAAATTCATTACAATTAGAGGATAAGGTTATTATTAAAGATAAATTGCCTTATGACGAATTAATGGAATATACCAAAATAGCTGATTTAGGATTGTCATTGGACAAAAGCATCAACTTAAATTATGAATTTAGTTTGCCCAATAAAGTTTTCGATTATATACAAGCGGGAATTCCGCTCTTGATTTCCAACAGAAAAGAAGTAGCTGCTATAGTTTCTGAAAATAAAATTGGTTGGATAATTGAAGATGTTGAACCTAAAAAAATGGCTGAAAAAGTAACGCTGATTTTTAATGATAATGAGCAATATCAGATTTACAAGGAAAATTTGATTAATGTAGCGGATAAATATTGCTGGGAAAAAGAGTCGGAAAAATTGAAAAGAATATTCAAGCGGTTAAAGTGATTCTTTTTTTAAACTATATAGAAAAGCCAGTTTATAAAAATCAAATAATAGCAGAGATGGATTTTTAGAATTTAATTGCTTAAAAATTTGGTTTTTAAACGTCCTAAAAACAAATACGATTGGTTTCTTAATAAATCGTAGTCTAATGTATTTATCAATTAGCTTAATATCTTCTTTCGTTACTAAATTTTGTCGATACAGAAATAACGCATTTCTAACTGCTTGTTCCGTCTTTTTTAAAAAAACAGATGATTTTTCAACTCCCAAATGAAAAACTGGATTTTCAATGTGAAGAATATTTATTTCTCTCTTTCTCAAATCTATGCCCAAAAGTGTGTCTTCATGCCCATACTGGGTCAAACTTTCATTAAATTTAATATCTTCAAAAACCTTTTTTTCAATTAAAAAATTTGAGGCCAATAAATAGCGAAATGGTTGTTGCTTTCTTTCAAATACACTCTTTTCTTCTCTTTTTTTTCCGTATTTATGCCGCAATTGCCTTTCTGATTTTGGTTTTTCTGTTTCGTATCTGATTCCACCGCAAATAACCTTATTATTTAGTGATATTACTTCTAAATAGTTGTTAATGAAGTCAGAACGCAAAGGCTTGACATCTGAATCCAAAAATAACAGCCAATTGAATTTGGCTTTACCCGCTAAAATATTTCTAACTTTACTTCTCCCAAGATTTTTATCTAAAATATTATAATTTGTATTACTTAACGAATTAATTTGAATGGGAGGAATGAGAAATTCTTCCTCAGAAGAATCATCAATGCAGATAATTTCAAAATCAATAGATGATGAAACAAGTTGTTTATGCACTTCCTGAATTAACGGAAGTGCTTTGTAATTATATGTGGGGATTAAAACAGATAACACTATCTTTTTAAGAGTTAAACCACTTCAAAAATCTTTTCACCGTCACATTTAACAGTTTTATGAGGGTATTTTAGAATCAAGGCATAATCGTGAGTTGCCATTAGTATAGTTCTTCCTTCCTTGTTAATTTCCTCCAAAACACTCATTACTTCTAAAGAAGTTTTTGGGTCAAGATTACCAGTGGGCTCATCGGCTAAAATTAATTCAGGGTCATTTAATAAGGCTCTGGCAATGGCGACACGTTGTTGCTCACCACCAGAAAGCTGAAAAGGCATTTTAAAACCTTTAGTTTTCATTCCTACTTTTTCTAGTACTTCATCAATTTTGGCCTTGCATTTTGAAATGTCTTTCCAACCAGTTGCCTTTAAAACGAAAAGTAGATTTTCATGTACATTTCTATCGTTTAACAATCTAAAATCTTGAAAAACAACGCCCAGTTTTCTTCTTAAATATGGAATTTGCTTTTCTTTAAGTTTAGTCAAGTCATAATCTACAATATGCCCTTCGCCCTTAAGCAAAGGCAAATCTCCGTACAAGGTTTTCATCAAACTACTTTTACCACTACCAGTTTTACCGATTAAATACATAAAATCTCCTTTGTAAATATCTAAACTAATATCCGAAAGAATCAGGTTTTCTTGTTGAAAAATAGACGCATTCTTTAAATGTAGTACTGGTTTTTGCTCGGCCATAAATTTGTAATTATTTACTTGACAAATTTAGGGAATAAAATTGAATGAATACGGGGAAGTCTTTTAACTTTAAAAAGCCCTAAATCAATACAGAGAGAATTCAAAAAAACATTAAACCACGTTTACTTTGGCTCAATATTTGCCTTTATGCTGTAAATTTTAACACATTTAGTTAACAAAATGTTATATTAATTAACAATTATACAATTTAGAATAAATTGGACGTTGTTTAACTTAGAGTGTGTTATTTTTGATTTTAATTAACGAACTATCTTTTAAACTATTCATAGCAATGAAAAATCGCCCTAGTTGGCTTATTGCCTCCCTAATTTTAATATACACAGCTTCCGGCTTTGCCCAAAAAACCGAAATTTATACGCACGATTTAACAGCATATAATCACGCCGTTGACTTATATAATAATAGAGACTTTGTTGCGGCCAAACATCAATTTAACGAATTAAAATCAGAGTTTGACGATATTTCTGAATATAAGGCCAATTGTGCTTATTATGAAGCGTTTAGTGCCATACAAATAGGAGATAAAGATGGTGATAAAATGATGCAAAGTTTTGTGGAACGGTTTCCTACAAGCACAAAGCAAAATACCGCTTTTTTAGAAGTGGGCGATTATTATTTTAAAAATGCCAATTATCCTTATGCACTAAAATGGTACAAACGTGTAGAAACTCGAAACTTATCCATTAAGCAAGAAGAAGATTTTAATTTTAAATATGCTTATGGGTTATTTGCCGTGAGAAGCTATGAACAGGCCAAAGGTGTTTTTCAAAAATTATTGACTTCGCAAGAGTATGGCTCACAAGCCAAATATTATTATGGGTTTATTGCTTATCAAGACGATGATTATGATAACGCTGACCGCTATTTAACCGAAGTTGCCGACGACAAAGAATTAGGTGATGATGTGCCTTATTACATGGCAAATATTAAATTTAAAACCGGGCAATTCCAAGAGGCTATAGATGTTGCCGAACCTTTCCTTGCCAAAGCCGATAGAAACGAACATTCTGAAATTTCTAAAATTATTGGTGAAAGTTATTTTAATTTGAATCAGTATGCCGAAGCAATACCGCACTTAAAAAATTATAAAGGCAAACGCCGTAAGTGGAACAATACGGATTACTACTTGCTAGGTTACGCCTATTATAAACAGAACGACTACGAAAATGCCATTGCCAATTTTAACAAAATTATTGGTGGAGAAAATGCGGTATCGCAAAATGCCTATTACCATTTGGCGGAATGTTATTTAAAAACTGAATTAAAAACCGAAGCGTTAAATGCTTTTAGAAATGCCTCGCAAATGGAATATAGCGAGGATATTAAAAAAGACGCGTGGTTAAATTATGCAAAATTGAGCTATGAAATCGGAAATCCCTACAAAAGTGTGCCAGATGTTTTGCAAGAATATCTTGACCTTTACCCTAAATCATCTGCCAAAGATGAAATTGGGGAATTACTTATCAGTGCGTATATTTCTTCTAAAGATTATGCAGGTGCCCTGGAAGCTTTAAAAGGTAAAAACGAAGCCCATCATAAAGATTTGTACCAAAAAGTAGCTCTTTTTAGAGGAATCCAATTATTTAACGATGGCGATTACGACAATGCCAATGAGTATTTTGATATTGCCATTGATAACCCCAGAGATAGCTCAACAACGGCACGTGCCATTTTTTGGAAAGCGGAAACAGATTATTTATCAAATAATTTTCAAGAAGCATTAACAGGTTTTCAACAGTTTAAAAATATTGGTTCTTCAGGACTCTCAGAAAATGAACTTATAGATTATAATATTGCTTACTCCTATTTTAAGTTAAAGGATTATAATCGTGCAGGTGACGAATTCCAGTCTTTTGTAAATAGTAATCCATCTGACGAGGATAAATTAAATGATGCTTATTTACGCTTGGGCGATGCATATTACGTTTCCAGTAATTATAATAAAGCCATTACAGCTTATAATAACGTTATCAACAACAAGGGTATAGATCGTGACTATGCTCACTTTCAACGGGCAATGAGCTATGGGTTTATTAGAAGAAACAATGCAAAAATTGATGATTTTAATGCTTTCTTAAAGGCGTATCCGAAATCTACTTTGCGAGATGATGCGTATTACGAATTGGGTAATTCTTATATAGTTGCCGAAAACAATGATGATGCATTAGCCACATATAATAACTTATTGAACGAATACAAGCGAAGTTCTTATGTTCCAAAAGCCTTGCTGAAACAGGGTTTAATCTATTATAATATTGAACGTGACAATGAAGCTTTAGATAAATACAGGCGGGTTGTAAAGGAATTCCCAAACACTAGCGAAGCGAAGCAAGCGGTTGCTAATGCACGACAAATTTATGTGGATTTGGGTCGTGTGGATGAATATGCAAGTTGGGTAAAAGGCTTGGATTTTGTTACTGTTACAGATTCTGAACTGGATAATGACATGTACGAATCTGCCGAAAAACAATACCTGTTAAATGATCGTAAAAAGGCAATTTCAGCATTTAAAAAATACCTAAAAGAATTTCCAAATGGCGGACATGCGTTGCACGCTAATTTCTATCTGGCGGAAGCTTTATTCAATGAAAAACAGCAAACAGCATCCATTCCACATTATAGTTATGTTACAGATCAGGAACGTAACGAATTTACCGAACAAGCCTTATCTAGATTATCACAAGCTTATTTAGAAGCCGATAATTGGTCAAAGGCTATGCCAATTCTAGAACGTTTGGAAGAACAAGCAGATTTTCCTCAAAACATCACTTTTGCCCAAAGTAATTTGATGAAAGGGCATTACGAATTGGAAAATTATGATGCCGCCGTAGACTATGCCGAAAAAGTATTAACCAGACCAAAATTAGAGAATAGAGTAAAATCTGATGCCAAAGTGATTATTGCCCGTTCCGCCTTTAAAACAGGAGATGAGCCCAAAGCACAAGAAGCTTATGAAGAGGTCGGTAAAATTGCCACAGGCGAATTAAAAGCTGAAGCCTTGTATTACGACGCATACTTTAAGCATCAAGAGGGTAATTACAAAGTATCAAATACCATTGTTCAAAAGTTGGTAGCAGATTACTCAGCCTATAAATATTTTGGGGCAAAAGGATTAATTGTTATGGCTAAAAACTTTTACGAATTAAAAGATGCGTATCAAGCTACTTATATTCTAGAAAGTGTTATAAAGAATTTTGCAGACTATAAAGATGTAACCGATGAAGCCAAAGCGGAGCTTGTGAAAATCAAAAAGAAAGAAGCAGAAACCAATGAATCCGTAAATCCGAACAATTAATAACATAAGTATTAAAACAACTTTAAATCTTGAATTTTCAATTTCAAATTTAATTACAATATGAAAAAATACATTTCAACATTGATTATACTATTGGTTACAACCATAACTTTTGCTCAGGTAAGAAAAAAGGATACAATTGGCACAGAAGTTATCAATGTGGTAAAATCATATACTCCTACGGTTTCCGATGCTTTTAAAATAAAGTCATCGCCCGAAATTGATACCAATGACATTAATGTGAAAAAACCCATTAGTTACTCTATTTTTTCAATTCCTGTAGCTTCAACTTTTACTCCCGCTAAAGGTAAAGCTAAAGTGCTGAAGGTAAATCCTAGTCCGCAAGTATATGACAATTATATTTCAGCGGGGTTTGGAAACTTTTCCACTCCTGGTGTTGAACTGTTTGTACATGGCAATAGTAACCGATACAATGATTTTGGAGCATTCTTTAACTTTATTTCCTCCAAAGGGGGCATTAATAATGTTGTTTTAGATGATAATTATTTTGATAGCCGACTGGATCTTTTTTACAAACAAGAAGAACGCGATTTCGATTGGCAGATCAATGCAGGGGGAAGAATGCAAAAATACAATTGGTACGGTCTGCCCGAAAAGTTGAGTTTTAGTCAAAATATGTTAGATAATATAGATGAAGAGGTAAGATATACCGAAATTTATGCAGGTGGTAAAATAGATTATAAAGATTCCTTTTTTCAAGGCGGTACCGTTGAGTCCAACCGTTTTACAGACGATCAAGGTAGTGCCGAAATTCACTTTTTAGCAAAACCCGAAATAGAATTCCCTATTGCTTCGGAATACATAAACGCCGATGTACGATTGGAATTTTTAAGGGGAAAGTTTCTAAGAAATTATAACAATACAAGCGATTTAAAATATACTTTTTTCAATATTGGTTTTAACCCTAGCTTAGAAATTCTACGTAATAATCTTACGGTAAATCTTGGTGTAAAATTATTGTATAGTTCAGGTTCGGGCAGTGGTAATGAAAACAAAGGTTATTATTACCCTAACGTAACAGCTTCTTATAAGCTTATAGATGAAGTGTTGACACTCTATGGTGGTGTAACAGGAGATTTACATCAAAACTCGTTTAAAGGCTTTGCAGATGAGAATCCGTATGTGTCACCTACCTTGACAATGAAACGTACAGATGAACAGTACAATGGCTTTTTTGGTTTAAAAGGTAAATTGGCTTCAAATATTGGGTATAATTTTAAAGCCTCATATAGTAGTGAACGAGATAAACCTCTATACAAGTTAAACCCCTCTAAGACCGAAGGGGCTACTTTGGTTGACTACGGTTATGAAGCCGGAAACTCCTTTGGAATTGTTTATGATACCATACAAACAATTAACGGATTTGCAGAAGTAACCATAGATTTATCTAAACAATTAAAACTGGGTGGAAATGCAGAATTTAACCAATATAATACCAAAAACGAAGAAAAAGCATGGAACTTACCCGCTTTAAAAGTAAGTGCCTTTGCCAATTATAATAACGAAAATTGGTTTGCTGGGGCTAATATATTTTACGTAGGCAGTCGTAAAGACGAAATATCTACGCCCATACACCCAGCAACTATAATTACGGTGGGTGATTATGTAGATCTAAACTTAAACGGTGGATATAAGTTCAATGAAAAACTAACCGTTTTTGCCAAGGTAAACAATCTATTAAGTAGCGATTATCAAAAATATACCAATTACTATGTACAAGGTTTACAGGTTTTTGGTGGATTGACATATAAATTTGATTTCTAAAAGCCCATCTCTAGTCCTTCCCTGTGCCTTCGCTAAAGCTATGGCGACACGCGGAAAGGGAAGGGAACTTGGAACGCGTACAATAATTGTTAAAATTAGTATTGACCCTTGATGAGTAACATTGAGCTTTCCCTTTTGCTTAATGTTACTTGTTTTGGGTTTTTTTGTTTTCTATAATTTTTTCGATTTTCTGAAGAGCATCCTTGCCAACGCCTCTGTATAAAATTTTTCGGTTTTTATCGATTAATATAAGGGTTGGATATTCTATTATTTTTAAACCCCTTATTATTCCCGACCTATTATCATTTTTATGAAATGAATGTACCCAATCCATTTTTTTATCATGAACATAATTTATGACATTTTCAACATTTTTATCGTATGCAACACTTAAAATTGTCAAATCAGAGATATGATTTTGGGAAACCCTCTTTAATTCAGGAGTTAGTTCTCTACATGGTAAACACCATGTTCCCCAAAAGTCAATTAGCGTATATTTTTTATCTTTGACAATTTCTGAAATATTGAACTTTTCGGTTTTAAGATCTGAAAGTTGAAAATTCTTAATTCTATCCCCTATCCTATAGCTGAAAAATTCTTTTAAGGTATCTAGTTTTTTTAACTTTAACATTGTCATTTTTGATGATATGGTGTCCAGTATAAAAATTTCATTATTCAGCTGAATTGTGTCATTTATTGTATAACTAAAATTTGAATTATAATCGGAATCTGTTTCACTAAACGTCAATGAATCAGATTTTATTAAAAAATTTAAATAAGGATAAACCCCTTGTATTGCAACATCAAAATTATTCTCTTCATAAGTAAAATTCCCTTTCCAATAATCTTTAAACTTAAAATGAATTCTTGATTTGTTAATTATTTTATCGTTGCTTAAAATGTTGTTATAATAAGAGTATGCACTTGGATAAATAATTACCCTTCGTTTTTGAAAAATAACACTGTCATTAATATTGACTCGTACTTCCAAGTGTTGAATGGGTAAATTGTTGTAAATTCTTTGGTCTTTAGGTTCTAAATAAAATTTTTCATCAAAAGATAAAACTAAATCATCAGAAAAGTCTTTATTATTATTTTCGTCAAAAATAACCTTTTGTTGTCCATCCTTAAAATAGGTTACAATTGCCAAAGGACTTAATGATGGTTTCTTTCTTTCAACAAAGCTGTCTAATCTAAAAGTTTTATAGGCAAGGCTATCAACAAAACCTAATTTATAAAGATCATATTTGAACTTTCTATAATCCAATATCATTGTTGAGATTATCAAAGAGTCTACTCGGGGTATATTTTTATATTGCAATTGAGAGTTATAAAATTTTGGATATTGATTGTACAATGATGATGCCATGAGTGAAGAGTATAAATTTGAAAAAGCAATTGATTTATTCTCTGTTATTTCTAGCGGTATTGAAATTTCATTATCATTAATTCTATCATTTTTACAAGAAAGTAGTGTGCAAAGAATTCCTAATGCTAATATATTTTTATTAATCATAATTTAATATTAAAAATTCCCCAACAAAGTAAAAGAAAAATTCCGTCCCGGTGCACTAATTCCAGAAGCAAATTCCCTGTAATGCGTGTCAAAAATATTATCGACGGCTATCATAAAGTCTAAGTTTTTGGTCAATCGGTATTTTGAATTAAAATTCAAGGTAGTCCAAGCGGGTGTGCCGTAGTAGGAATCTGTCGTCGCTATGTAAGGCGTGTCTTCATAACGGTCAATATCTTCTGTAATGTTATAATCTTCAGGCCTTTTTCTGCCGTTGAATTTTACATCTACCCCTAAACTTAACTTGCCCTTTTCATGGTTTAGAGCTACCATTCCAAATAAGGGAGGAATTGAAGATAAAGGCTCTTGAGTATCATAAGCTTTGCCCTTGGTGTAAGTTATAGAACCTCTAGTACTTAAATGGTCTGTTAGCCTTCCTTTTACATCTAAAGTTCCGCCAAAAATATAGGCATTGTCTTTATTTACGTTGGCCACAATGTTGGCCTCTTCGCCATCGTACATCATGGTTGTTTTTCCATTTAAGCTAAAGCCTTCACGGGTTATATAATTGTCTAACAAGGTGTAATATACTGTTCCTCCAACATAGAATTTTTTCTCGTTAAAATATTTTAAAACACCTAATTCTGCATTATAGGCATATTCAGGTCCTAAATCTATATTAGGAACCGTTACATCCCCACCTTGTTCACGCACTTTTCCTAAATCGTCCAAGTTGGGCGACCTAAACCCTGTTGAAAGTACGCTGTTCAATTGCAAACTTTCTGAAGGTTTATACACATAGCCTAATGTAGCCGAAATTGAAGCATTGTTTACCGAGAAATTATTATCTGGCAATTTAAAGAACGTTTCATCTATCCATTTAGCAGCAAGATACGTTTGTGTAAATCGTATTCCGGAATTTAAAGTAGATTTTTTACTGATATCTTGGCGGTAATTAGCATAAACCGCACTCGTGGTATATGTGCTGCCACCATCCGCATACCTTGATTGGACTGCAAAAGTATCTGAAAAACCTGTTATTTCGTCGCCGTCAATGGCTAAGGTTTTCCCTTCTGGATTTGATTCAACATTATTATGGGTAAACTCGGCTCCATAAGATAAGATTCTGTCTTTTAATTTTGTCAGCGGAACTGAAAAATCAGCATTGGCACTAAATACATCCACATTTTCTTTTCGAATGGTTCTATCTAAACTTCCAAATTTTCTATTGATTCTCGATTCTTTTATGTTTTGATATGCCAAAGTAATACTTCCATTGTCCAGCCATTTTTTTTCCGGATTTATTTCCAATTGTGTGGAAGCTAAAAAACGTTGTTGTGGACCATAATACCATTCGGCAAAGCGTAATTCACCATCACTGATTTCAGTTAATCGATCAAAACGGGGAATATCAGAAGATGTACTATACTGAAAATTGACATTCAAGTCCGTTTTTTCGGATAAAGGAATATAAAACTTCTGCAATAAATCTGTTTGGTCGTAGCCCGTATTTTTCTGTAGGTTGGGATTGGAATTTTCAACAGGATTTTCACTGTAATAATCATCTGTATTGTTAGAATATTCAAATACTTTCCCCCAATCATCAAACCCATGATTTCGGTTTTTACCCATCCTTAAATCCCCAAAATCACTTCGCGAAACACTGGTAAACGTCGCAAATCTTTTAAAGGACAATTCAACTCCAGCTTGGGCGGTAACTTCATTGTTTACTGTGCTGTATCTGGTTAAAAAGGAGGCATCGAAATCCGTTTCTTCGCTGATTTTTGGTTTTCTGGTATAATAATGGATTACACCACCCAAGGCGTCGGAACCGTAAACAACGGACGACGGACCAAAAATAACCTCAACCCTATCCAACATATTGGGCGAGACTGTTATAGAATTTTGTAGATGCCCTTTTCTATAAATGGCATTGTTCATACGTACACCGTCAACCACCAACAAAACACGATTGGCTTCCATTCCCCTTAAAACCGGGCTACCTCCACCAAATTGAGATTTTTGTACTTTTATTCCTGGCATTTCCGCTAACATATCTGCCGATGTTTGTGGCGATACCCTTTGAATATCTTTTATAGAAAAAACATCGATTTGCTCAGCAATTCGCTTTCGCGATTCTTGGCTTTTAGAGGTTGATAAAAACACTTCGTTCAACTGTTGTGCGGTAGTTCTTAAAAAAATTTTATCAGTGGTTATTTGTCTTTTCAATACTTCAAACTCAATATACCCAACATGTGTAAAAGATAAAATATCGTTGAATTTAAAGATGGAAAGGTCAACTTTTCCGTTTTTATCTGATACTTTGCGTTTGGTCTTATCTTCATTAAAAACGGCAACATTGGCAACGGGAAATTTGCTTTCCTCATCTAAAACAGTAATGGTTTGTGCGGTTGACGAAAAATAGGAAACTATAAAAGTAAGTAATAAAAATTTCTTCATCTACATAAATTTTTATAATCCTGTGCATTAGATGCACTCATCTCGGTTGGTTGTTTTTAATTAAATGACGATTATCGACTTAGTTAAAGACTGTTTTTAAAACCTCTAAAGATCTTGGTTTTCTAAATCCCGGTAAATGTAATTCAAAATATTGGATTAGAATTTCCAATAAATCTTGTCGGTTGGTTTTATTCAGTTTTAGTTCGTTAAGTCCATCAAAATTTGTGCCGAGCAGCGTTTTAAAATAATCTAAATTTTTACCAGAAATATATAAGTTTGATAATATATGATTGGAAAATTTTCCTTCTATCAAATTAAAATACAGAAATTGGCTACCTTTTTCTGGATAGAAACCCAAATATTTGGTCAAGTTCATCAAAAATACCAAATGAAAATTAGAGATGGAGTTATTGGCATCCAACCATTGAAAAGCGGTTTCTATATAACTGAACAATGACCGGTTTTCTTCTTCTTCCTTTAAGGCATGTGAGAGTACCTCGGATAAGAACACCATCATGGTTTGTTTAACAACACTATTATGAATGGTGGTATACGGTGTACTGATTTTAGCTTCTTTTATAAAGTGTAATGATTTGCTATTGTTATAATTAGCCGTAATTTCCAGTTGCGTAAGTGGTTGAAAAAAAGCTGGGGATAATTTACCTTTGGTGGCTTTAAAAAGCCGTTTTATTAAATAAGACCGTAATCCTTGTTCCGTATAGCATTTTACGATAAGGTCATAATCGCCATACTTAATAGCGTTCAGCACAATAGCTTTGCTTGTGATTAGCATATTATACCAATTTAATTGATTATGGCTATTTTGGTAATAGAGGTTTCGGACTTGTCAGGAATTGTTAACAGCACAACGTAAACCCCCGAAGCTACTTTTCTACCTGCCAAATTGGTTTTATCCCAAATTACCTTTCCCCCTTTTAATTCTTGACCTTCGATTACATTGGTTTCATGAACCAATCGCCCTGAAGCATCCAGTATTTTTACGTTTGTGCCACGTGGCAAATGTGTGCCGTTTCTGCCGTCAATAGTAACAAAAGCATGTTCTTTCTTTACAGGATTCGGATAGGCATATACTTCGCCCAATCCATCCCCGAAAGGGGCAACATTATTATTAAAAGCAACTAACCCTTTATCAGTTGCAAAAAACACTTTACCGTTGCTGTTATCGACTTTGATTTTAATAATTTTATTGGATGGTAAAGGTGAATTGCTCTCATTAAAATTAAACAATGTTTCTTGTCCTGACGGATTGGTAGCCAGCACACCGCCCGTATCCGTACCGAACCATTTATTGTCGGCTCCGTCTATAGCGATGGAACTTACGGGTTGATCTCCCAATAATTTTTTGGCAATGCCGTCATCTTCAATAATAACCGGAGAGGCATCATAAATAGCATCGTCAAAAACACCTCCAGCATTTGAAAATACTACCAGACCTTTTTTGGTACCAATCCAAATTCTATTATTTCTATCGACTGCCAAAGATCTTACATTAGGATCGGGCAAAGAACCTTTAGTGGCTTCTGTAACCAAGGCCCTTTTTCTATCACCGGATTCGTTATAAACCAATGCTCCATTCCGTCGAGATCCTATCCAAATGTTCCCTGAACGGTCAATAACCAATTCGGTCAAACCTAATGCTACATTTGTGAAAATAGAACTCAAATCAAAAGAACTCCAGGTACCTTCAGGACTTAATTTTTTTAATTTATTGTTAACCCATGAATTGCTAATCCAAAAATTGCCTCTATTATCAAAAGCTGAGCCATTGATTCTAACACTGCTGTAGTTTGGATTATTTGGTGCCAAATCTTCTAAACCACTATTGGTATGGTTCCAAAAAGCAATAACCTCATTATTTTCAACCACCAACATGCCTCCCGTAGCATCGGGATGGTTTGTATCGTTCTGCCCAAATGAACTGATATATGCCTTCTCCGGGTTTTCAGGGTCAAGAGTAACATGCACTAAATCCCTTACTGGATCAATTTTACCGTATGGAATATTAATCCAGTCGGTGGTATTAAAATGACTGATAGCACGCTCACTTTGTAAAGGGGTAAAAGCGGCGTCGTAACCTCCGTAAACCACCCAAATATGATTGTTCTCAGCAGTTATGGAAAATATATCGTTTGAAATGGGTCCTTGTGGGTGGATTTCGGTATGCTCAAAACCATTTGAAAAACTTCGATGTAAAATACCAAATTCAGAAGTGCCCAAATATATAGAATTACCCTCTGCATAGGCGGACTGTAAAACATAATCATGTTCTGGTGTTGTATTGGTAATTACCTGTTGTGATAAGGCATTATTGTAAACATAAGCAGATTTACGGGTTGTTGCCGTTAGGTAATTTTCAGATGCTTTTAACTGTAAAATGTTATCCGCTAAAAAATTAATAAACTGTAAACTAGTGCCATTTACTTTATACAAACCGCTAAATCTTGAAGTGAAAAGTTGATCGTTAAAAACGGTAATGGTTTTAAAATCGCCAACAAAATCGCCTTGTGGTTGTTGCCAATTATTGAAATCGATCAAACTATTGCTGTTAACATCGGCGGTATAAATTCCGTTCTCTGTAGCGGCATATATCAAATCGTTAAAAATGGCAATTTGGTTAATGTTAACTGTTGATGAATTATTACCAATAAAATAAGTGTCTTGATATTCTAGTTTTTCAATATCATAAACCACAACAGCAAAAGGTGTGGAAAAATATAGTTTATCGCCATGTTCAGTAATGTGATTAATAGCTTTTTCCCCAGTAATGCTCAAGCGTTGAATATCATTGGCCAATGTAATTTTACCTTTTTCGTCAATTATTTCCAAGAGTCCGTTTTGGTAACCAATAACTAGTTTTTCATATGCCTCGCTGTAATAAATGCTAGATGTGGCCTCTCCTGACAACCCTTGAACAGACGAAAGTTTTTCAGTTTCTTGACTTATTTCATCATAAATAAAAACGGCGTTATCCGTTACTGCATAAACTTTCGACCCTGTTTTTATAAAATCTTTTACATTATTGTAAGAATAAAAATCTTCCCAATTGGCACTAAAATCGGTTTGTGCCCGACCGAATACGGCAAACATTAGCGTAAATAGAAAAATATTTTTCTTTATCATCAATAATAGATTTCTGCCAAAGATATTCAAATAATAACTAAAGCAAAAACTAATTTAATCGATTAGAATTTTGAAAATATGACATAAAAAAACCTCAAATAAATGGGTTTTTGAGGTTTTAGGGGAACAACTCTAAATTATTCCTTTTCATAGTAATTTTCCCGAATTCGAATTAGTAATATTTTTATGTTAAGAATTGATTAAAACTGTTTCTGTTTTTTTGAACAACCAGTTTATCCCTGATTTTACATACACTACATTTTGCAACACTTCCTCATCATTTATTATTACTTTTATAGTCCTAATATATCGCGTTTCGTCTGTGTTCTGTAAAACGATTCCTTTGCCCACAAAATCTAAGAACTTTCTGTTGACTTCAATATTTTTCAGTACATCAGCATCTGATGGTTTAGAAAACGAGGTTATAGACATTGGGTTTTTAAGTAGTTGCAAAATACTATTCAAATGTACATTTTGTTTTAATTCATTAAGATTAAAATCAATAAATGTCCAGAAAAGTTTAATAAATGGTAAGATTTTGCCAATAAATGGTAAGGTTAGTATCCAATATTAGAAAAAAGTTATCCCCAAAAAAGGGTAGATTTAACTCACAAAGTTCTTTATAGTATCTTCTTTGGAAATTTAATGGTAACCTTAGTACCTGTTTCTTTGTAATCTGAAATATCTTCAATAATTACATACACTTTTTGGTTTTCATGTAACAGCTTAATTCTATCTTCAGACGCTTTTAAACCAAAAGGTTTTCTGTTGGATTTATATTTAGCATCGTTGGCTTCGGATTCTTTTATACCTACACCGTTATCAATGATTTCGCAACGAATATTATCATCTTCGTCATAAATGGATAGATTAATCCGCTTATAATCTTTTTTGGTATTAAATCCGTGCCAAATGGCATTTTCAATATAAGGCTGCATAAATAATGGTGGTACTTGAATATCTCTTAAATTTATATTTTCATCTATAGTTACAATATAGTCAAAACCTCCAATCATACGCATTTGTTCAAGTTTAATATACAATCCTAAAATTCCCAAATCATCTTCTAAGGGTATGGTTAAATTCGTAGAATTTTTCAATACTTCACGTATTAATCTTGAGAATTTTGTAATATAATCAGAAGCCTTTTCTTTATCGTGCTGCAACACAAAATTGTTGATTGAGTTTAACGAATTATACAAAAAGTGCGGATCCATTTGTGTTTGTAGAACCGTCATTTTTAAATCAGCCATTTCTTTGGATTTGCTAATTAACTCGTTCTCCATTTTTATTTTATTCTTCTCGAAAAGATTAAATTTATGGGCAATTAACGATGTTGTCATTATCAATTCGATCACGGCCCCTAAATACATCAACAACTTTGGGTTAAAACCAATATTCTCGAAGTAGCTATTATCAAAGGCCATTTTTAATAAATAGCTTACAATAGCCAAGGTTAAATAAGATACAGACCCAATAATAAAATAAGTGACATGCCTCCCTTCTATTTTAGTGAGCACAAAATAAGTAAGTACAGAAAACACAGCAATAATGGGCATTAAGAAGATAAATGCCTTTTCTTGATAACTACTCCCTAAAAATATTTCAATGGCAATAAAAACGAAAGCAATCAAAAAAGTAAAACGCATAGCCAAAACTATGAGCTGATCCCATTCTGGGATTTTCTTTTTTGTTTCTAAAATGTCCCTTCCAAAAGCTATGTAAGATGCCAATCCCAGAAGTAATAAGGGGTAATTTATATAATCATAAATAAATTCGAGTTTATCACCGATTACATTTTTTATGTAGTAAAGAAAAAAACAAAGTAAAAATAAGCTGTAATAGAGGTATTGCTTTCTTTTATTTAAAATGTAAAATAGTAGGCTATATAAAGCTGCAAACAATAGACCCCCTCTTATCCATGCGTATATTTCAGAACTTAAGTCAAATAGCATAGGTAAATGGTTAATTACAGGTGCTTAAAATTTCAATTATCAGAAAATCCTTAAAAAAATCTTTCCAATAATTCATTTTTCTTATTTCTACTAACGGAGGCCTCTAATTCGTTTATTAGTTTTAAAACATCGCCATCTCTTTTAGAAAATTCTTTTACATGATTCATATTTACCAAATAAGAAGCATGAACCCTAAAAAATTCAGGGTAATTAAACTTTTTTTCCACTTCTTTTAAGGTTTTGGTAACCAACAATTTTCTTTTGTCTTTTAAATGTACCGTAGTATAGCTTTTATCGGCTTTTAACATTACAATATCATCTCTTTCCAACAAAGAAATTGTTCCATCCGCTGCAATGCTGATTTTATCGTTATTTGCCTTTATGTTGTTAAATAACGATTGTAGTTTGTCTTCTAGCACATTTTCTTTTCTAGAAGTTTTCACTTTTTCAACCGCCGTTATCAATTCATCTTTATCCACGGGCTTTAATAAATAATCAATAGCCGAAACTTTAATTGCTTTTAAGGCAAACTCGTCATGAGCTGTTGTAAAAATAAGATCGAATTTAGTGTAAGATAATTCATGCAAAAGGGAAAAACCATCCATTTCAGGCATTTCAATATCCAAAAAAACCAAATCGGGCTTTTCTCTTTCAATAGTGTTTATGGCTTCTTTAGGGTTGTTACATTTGATGATTTCCATTTCATCCACATAACGGTTAAGCTTCCATTCTAAAGCTTCAAGTGCATTGATTTCGTCATCAACAAGTACTGTCTTTAACATGGTAAGGGGTTGCATTAGAGTTATTAAAGGGCAAGATACTACATTTTCAGTATTTTACACAAGACTTTAATCCGTAATTTCAATAACGCGTTTAATTTCATTTCCCAATTCATCTACAACCGTGACAATATGTTTACCAGGTTTTGGACTCAAAGCCAATTCATGAAAAGTTTGTGTTGTACCAATGTAATGCTCATTTAAATACCAAAAAATTTTAATATCAGGTACGTTATGAGCCAACCTAAAAACCAACTGATTGGTATTTTCGTCAAAATCTTTTGGTAGAAAAACCTTGACGGATTCTTTAGGGTAAATAAAGTCCATTACCGCTTTGCTATTGGACAAACAGCTTGATAAAAAAGATGGTAAAGTTTTATAAGTTGGGTTTTTACGCTGATAATAAAAAGCCTCTAATGGGGGTAAAACAAACCAAGAGGTATGTTCCATTTTGTTTATAGGATAACACGAAGAGTTTACCTGATACTGTTTGCTTTCGTCTAAATGTACCCATAAATGGTAGGGACAAGCCTTGGTTTTTAGTCCAGCTCGTTGTACGAAAACCGAATCTTTTTGTTCACAAATTTCTGAAGCTCTGTAACCACTTTTGGAGCATACGGGAATTTTTTCCATCTCATCAAAAGGCTCTTTAAACCAGTCACTTTTGGGCAGTACATCAAACACATCAAACAAAATTGGTGCAGCAGTTGAAACTCCAACTAGGCCAGGTCTGCCTTCACCATCAGCATTGCCTACCCAAACACCAACTACATAATCTTTAGTAGAACCAATGGCCCAAGCATCTCTAAATCCAAAGCTGGTACCCGTTTTCCAAGCAATTTCTTTTGAGGAATCAAAGAATTCCCAATTTTCTTCGCCTTCCGGTCTATTTACTTCTTTTAACGATTGATACGTCATATAAATCGATCCTGCATCAAAAATGGTTTTTTCGGTAGATAATTTCCCGAAATCAACCTCATCTTCCGCTAAGTATGTGGGGTTTACAAACTCGTTGGTATAATATTTACCACTAGTTTCTTGATAGTGATTAATGGTAGAAGACATGGCTGCGTAGCTTTTGCATAAATCCCATAAATTGCTTTCAGCACCACCTAAAATTAATGACAATCCGTAATGATTGGCATTGTATTTAATATCGGTTAAGCCTAATTCCTTAACATAATGATGGAATCTGTCCAAACCGAAATCTTGAAGCATTCTAACTGCAGGAACATTTAAAGACCTTGACAAAGCTCTACTTGCGGGAACAGCACCGTCATATTCCAAATCAAAGTTTTTGGGATTATAACTCGCTATTTGAGTAGGAATATCAGCCACTAGAGTGTTCGGTAAAATTTCACCGGCATCCAACATGGCGGCATATAAAAACGGTTTTAAAATACTGCCTGTACTTCTGGGTTTATCTATAACATCTACATCCTTTTGATGTTCAATATCGGTAGGCGAATTGCCTACATAAGCCAGTACTTTTCTTGTTTTTACATCCAACACCAAAACTCCAATATTATAAATCTGATTTTGTTGTAGCGTGTTGTAGTTGTTTTTTACTATGGTGTTTATGCGTTGCTGTAAGGCTTTACTTACAGATGTTTTTATTCTTTTTCCAGTATGTTCCTTGTTAACAGCTTGTAATAAATGTGATGCAATTTTGGGCAGTGGATATGGTTTTTGCGGTAATTTTTCTTGAATTGCCAACTCATAAGTCAAATCATCTATGGTTTCTTCTTCAAACAGTTTTTTTAATAATCTGTTGCGTTTTTCTAATAATCGTTGTTGATTTTTACCAGGATAAATCAGACTTGGTGCATTGGGCAATACCGCCAAGGTAGCACTTTCTGCCCAAGATAAGTTATGTGGGTTTCTACCAAAATATCGCCAAGCGGCAACATCTAGACCTACAACATTGCCTCCAAAAGGGGCATTTGCGGCGTACAAGCCTAAAATATCATTTTTACTATGGCGGAATTCCAGTCGGGTTGACAGAATTATTTCTATAAACTTTTCAAAATAAGTTCTACCTTGACCTTTGCGGGATAAGCGAATAACTTGCTGGGTTAAGGTACTTCCACCGCGTTTTACACTACCAGATTTAATGTTTTGCCAAAAAGCTTTTGCAATAGAAACGGGATTAAATCCTGGATGTTTATAAAAATAAGCATCTTCAAAAGCAATTATCGATGCAGAAAACTTAGCGGGAATGCTATCCGAGTGCGGAAAACGCCATTGCCCATCTGTGGCAATTTGGGCTCCCAATAATTGTCCGTCAATGCTTTCTATAACAGTAGAAGTAGGTTCGGAAAACAATTGTTTGGGTAATGAAAAATAATACCAAATCAAGAGTATAGCGAATACGATACTCTTTATTTTATGAGTTTTTATTAGAGTTATTATTTTGTTCATTAACGGTTTTCAATTTCTGAATGGAATAGCAAAAACCTACAGGGTCTTCCGCCAGCGGGCGGACAGGTTAAGACCTTGCAGGTTTATTATAATTTTATTTCACACAACAACAAGCGGATGCGATTTTCCCCTACTTGGTTACCGTAATCCATTGCCCTTTATCGCGAACGAAGTAATCGTTATCGTACATGGCTTCTGCCTGTATTCCCGGTAAATAATACTTGCCTAAATACGATGCATTTAATTGAACCGTAAATGTTTTTGATTTTTGTTTGTCCAAATCAAAATAGAAATTGACCCTATCGTCCCTGATGTCAGTAAAATTGGCTTGACTTGTCGTAGAGTTTCCATAATCGGTAAAGCGTGTATTAATAATTTCCCATCCTGATGGGAAAATCTGTGTTAATGCGATATTTGAGACAAATTCGTGCTTTAAATTGCTTACGGTTACCGTTGCCGTAAAATCGGTGCCTTGGACTAGGTTTGTAACATCCATACGTTTTCCTTCGCTGTCTTTATAAACCACTTGTACGCTTAAATTACGTTTTTCTACTAATTCTTCACCTAGAGGTAGTATTCCAGAATTCAAGATGGTAACATAAACCGTATTTGCCTTTTTATTGGTCACTTTTAGGCTATTTCCGCCATCAGTTATCGTTAATTTTCTCTGGGCGATAGACTTTTTAGTATTGATTGCATCGGCTTTTCCTCCATTATTGCTAAACTCAACATTTAAGTCTTTACCGCCACCTATTTCTACCATTTTAGCCATCGCCAATAAACTGTATGCTGTAGTTTGTGTGCTCATCCATCTGTCGGAAGATAATTCTTTAGCCAGATATTCAGACATTTCGCGTGATTTCGGATTGTCTGTCAACAACATCGTTTCCATAGCCATAGCCCTGTTTCTATTCGTTGAACCGTAGGTGTAATAATCATAGCTTCTAGATTCAAAATGAATATTTGCGGTTTGGGCGATTTTTTTTGCTACTTCTTTTTGTCCCGCCAAGGCGTAAGCTGCTGCCAATCGCCATTTGGCATCGTTCGAAAGTTCGTTAAACTCGCGTAATCTGTTCATTGAAGCCAAATCTGCATGACCGGCCAACGCTAAAGTGTATAAACGATATGCCTGAGCTAAATCTGTATTGTAACGTTTATAGCTGGCTCTCCAATTTCTGGCCGCTTCTTGTTGGTATTTTATCCAATTATTCATAAAAGTCAACGGCATTACATAGCCTTTTTTCTGTGCTTCGAGCATAAAATGACCTGCGTAACTTGTACCCCAATCATCAGCGGTATTTTGACCTCTCCAGTAGCTTAATCCACCACTTGGTGTTTGATATTGCCCTAATTTTTCAACTGTTTTCTTAACGTTTTTATCGATTTCCTGCTTTTTATCAAAAGTCAAATCTAATATATCCGCCAAATACAATTGTGGAAAACCACTAGAAGTAACCTGCTCTACACAACCATGTGGATAGCGAATCAGATACTGCATTCTACCTGTAAAATCCATAGGTGGCAACGTAGAAAATTCTACCTGTGCAAAGCTAGTTCCAGGTACTCCAAATGTATTAAAATCAATGGTTTGAGATGTGTTGGGCTCTAAAATCACTTGTATTGATTTTGAACTTACAGGATTCGGATTCACCACATCAATCTCCACTTTGTATGATGATTTTTCTCCATTACCTGAAGCCAAAACTTCAATAGTTCCGATGCCCTGTGCCTTACTGACATCCAATTCAAAATACACCATTTTTTCATCGGGCTTAGCGAAAGAAAGTGATTGGGTCTGTTGGCCAACAATCGAAATTCCTTTGCTCAATTTTAAACTTATTTTTGCGTTTTTTATCTTATTTTCCATCGCAAAAACAGTAACAGGAAGTGTTACTTTTTCACCTGGACTAAGTTTCCTTGGTAAAGAAGACAATACCATTAACGGTTTACGAACCGGTGTTGTTTCACTTGCACTTCCGTATGCTTCTTTGTTGTTGTCACCTGCAATAACCATGGTTCTGACCGAACCGATGTATTTGGACATCAAGATTTCATGTGATGCTGTTTTGCCTTTATCCAAGGTAAATGGACCTAAATAAGTTACTACCGGTTTAAATCTGTTGGCCTTTTTAGGTTTTTTTGGCCCCGCATCTTCATCACCACCAATAGCGAAAATTTGAGCAATTGTTCCGCCATACGCACCGATTACGTAGTCAAAAATATCCCATGTTTTTACGCCAAGGGCTTCTTTGGCATAGAAATCATCCCAAGCATTTGGGGTTTTAAATCTCGTTAAATCCAATAAACCGTCATCCACAACTGCTAAAGTATAAGTCATAGGTTTACCT
Organism: Aureibaculum koreense; assembly: GCF_034296135.1. NCBI lineage: Bacteria > Pseudomonadati > Bacteroidota > Flavobacteriia > Flavobacteriales > Flavobacteriaceae > Aureibaculum > Aureibaculum koreense. The sequence continues at coordinate 95,498 of NZ_JAXKVV010000004.1, read as the reverse complement.
TGTTTTTCGCTCACTTTTACGGTAAACTTTGCTTCTGGTTTCAATACTTTGGGCATTGAAATTTGAGGTTCTAAAATAGTATTTGGGTCTTTAACCATCAACGGGATAACACCGTACATCCTTATTGGCAGATCACTTGCCGTTGAGGCGTGCGGTTGCAATAACGAAATATTTACAAATACGTTTGGTGCCATTTCTTTAGTGATGGCAATTTCTGTAGTTGTTTCTCCTTTTTGGGTTTTAATCCAACGTTGATCGATTACTTCCGTGCCATTTTCTATACTGATTAATGCTCTACCAACTGTTCCCGATGGGAAAGTGATTTTGGCCTTTTCGCCAACATTATAATCTTCCTTATCGGATGAAAATACGAGCATTGTAGCTCCAGACGCATCGCTACCCGCAGGTCTTTTCCACCAATCTTTGTAGAAATAGGCTGTTCTACCAGTAGCATGACCACTTTCTGGGTCGTACACACGGATTAGGTATCGTCCACCTTCTTCGTCAGAGACATTAACTTTAAAAGTACCTTTTCCATTGGCTGAGGTATTAAGAACCTGTGATAGTACAGGTTTGTGATATTGACTTCCAACATAAGAAGCTAAGTCGTCATAAGACGAATTCCACCACCAACGCCATTCTACTTTATAAACTTTTATTTCTACACCTTTTCTGGCTATAGGATTTCCTTGATTGTTAACCGTAACCACATCAAAAGCTACATCTTCATCCGTAAAATATGAACCATACGCTTTTGCCTCAGGCGATTGTAAGCCTACAAAAGCATCATAAGGTGCAAAATTCTTGGAAATAACATCAATGGAGAAATCGCCGCCGTTTTCAAAGGCCCTCGTTAAGAATGAAGCTTTTAACATTCCTGGTGCTTTGCTATTGAAACTTAATTTTTTGGTCAAATTAGCATTTCCTTCAGCATCTAGTTTTCCATCAAAAACGGTGATTTCTTCAGGTGTAAAACTTCTGGTTGGATCAGCAAACACATAATTTGGATACTTGTCAAAAGCTGTTGATGTTGTAGTAAATTTTGCCTTTACATCCGCTTTTAAGTTCTTGGCATCTGCACCGTGAAGCCATTTAACGGACAGTTTTCCGTCAATAGGTTTATTGGCAGTTAAAATTTCATCTTCAAAATCAATTGCAATTTTTAAACGGTTTGGTTTAACGGTTTCTACTTTTAGTCCTTTATAGAAATTGGCACCACCAACGCTTATTTTAGCATTCCAATTTCCTGTAGCCGAAGTTTCATCCGTTACAACGGTAAATTTATGGAAGCCATTTTTCCCATCGGTATCTATTAATTTATGAGTTAATTTTCCGTGTGGATCTGTAATTTCCAGCTTTACTGGATGATTTTCTGGAAGTTTATTAGCGTTATCGTTCAGCACAAAAGTCAGGTGGATACTATCTCCAGGTCTCCAAACACCACGTTCGCCATAGATATAGCCTTTTAGGCCTTTTTGCAATTGCATTCCAGAAACGTCAAACTTACTTAAGGACAATGAATATCCGTCATTTAACTTGAGATAAGTTTTTTGTCCCGAATGTGAAACCACCGCAAAATGGGCATTTTTATCAGAGTTGTAAAGAGCAAAACCTTGGCTGTCTGTATTAACGGTGCCCAATTCTTGTTGTTGAAAATTGTACAACACAACTTTTGCTCCAGAAATAGGGTTGGTTGTCAAAATATCGGTAACCGCAAAATGATAGGATTTGTTCTCTCCTTTTTTTGCAATAACACCTAAATTGGTTGCCATTATATTGGTCGTAGCAATATTATTTTCATTGAAATAATAGGCTTCTTTACAAGGGTTTTCCCTATCTTCCCAATTATAATATCTATAATTTTTATAGCTATAAATCAGGTTATCCCAATACTGCTCTTCGCGATCTTCGAGTTCATCTTCGTCTAGACTGCTGTCGTCATAATTTTCCCCTTCTTCGAAATATTCTTCGTAATCTTCAGTTTCTACGTTAGTGACCAATTGGCTTCCATCACAAGTATTTAATGCATATTCTTGAGTAAAACTCAACTCAATTCTGTAAATAGCACCAGGATCGGCTTTTATCATTTTTGAAAGATCTACCGCATAGGTTTTCCATTTACTATCATTTTCAATATCAGAATTTATCAACGTCATGGTCTTTTTTGCCACACGACGACCCACACGCCTAACACTATAAGAATTAATTCCGTTGAGGTTTTCTTCTTGTAAAAATTGTAAAATGTTGTTCTCAAAAATTTTGATAACACGTACATCAACTGCTTTTAAATTTACCGCTTCAAAATTCAATTGTAAATTTTTTGAATCTGGTAAAATAATACCATTACTAATTAATCTAACCGCTGGTTTTAACTCTTCAAAAGCGATTTGTTCAGAGAATTTTTTCTTGAACTTAAAACCATAAACATTGGTAATCCCTGTAAAAACATCCACTTGTACATTACCTTTTAAACGTGCTTCAGGATATACTTTTAATACATTTCCATCAACAACATACTTTAGGTTACTAGATCCGGCAATGGTTACCAAACCTTTAAAATTTTGTTGTTTTTTTATGGGATCAGAAAAATTTAGGGATAAATGTTGTTCCGGTGATTGAACCACATCTACATTTACAATGGAAAAATTACTAATCCCTGGGATGGTTCTTTTTGCCTCGCCTTCATTGTCAATTCCAAACTTTTTACCTGACCATTTAATCTCGATTTCAGAATCATCTTTTAAACGATGAATACTGTCGATTTTAAATTGATAAACAGATGAATTTTGTGAAACCGGTAACCATTTTACAGTTAAAGCTTTACCATTTTGTGAAACTGAAACCAATTTTTCAACGGTTTCTAACGGAATAATATCCGCAGAGCGTAAAACACCTTCAATATATTGCCATTCTTTACTATATGATTGTAGATTATTTGTGTTTAGGGCAAAGTTTGGCTGAATGGTTTTAAACTTAAAGGTATATGCTGCAAATTCTGAAGGAAGGTTTAAATACAATTCCGATAAGTTTACCGTAACCGTATATTCGGTATCTGGTTTTAAATTTTCTTCAGGATTGAAAACAAAGGTCCGCGAATTTAGAGCGGTTACTTTCCCTTTTATAGATGGCGAAATAGAGATTACATCTTCCGAAATTTCTTTGTCGGGCTCCCAGCCTTCCACTTCTTTAGCCAATCCTATTTGAATGGATTCCGTTATGGAAACCACTCCAGAAGTAGTATAATATATATAATCCTTAAATTTAAAAAGGTTATCGGTATCTTCTTGTGGATTCTTTTTTTTACATGAAATTACTACAATTACCAATACAAACATGGTAAAAATTCGGTTGAAAGTCTTCATTTTGATAGGGTTAGATTACCATACCGCGTTCGCACAACGATATTATTATATAACCACAAAATTAGATGATTATTGTATGGTTAAATACACGTGAAGTAGGGGTTTAGGCATCCCCGAAAATGGGGTAGGTTCAGTCTGCAGTCCACAGTCTCCAGTAGGCAGTACAACTTTGACTGAAGACTGCCAACTGCCAAGTGAATACTTATTTTCCTATCTTTGAAAAAACATTAACCATGGAAAACCTATACAATACTGGCATTAAATTCGCCCCTCAGCTACTTATATTGGTTTTTATAGCCATTACTTTTTTACAATCTGGCGTAGATAAAATAACAGATTGGAACGGAAATTTATCGTTTTTAAAAGAGCACTTTGGTAAAACGTTTTTAAGAAACAGTGTGCCCTTATTACTATTGATTATCTTAATTGGAGAGGTTATAGTGGGGTTTTTGAGTATTATAGGAATTGTTCAAATATACGTATCTGGAAGTACTGCCCTAGGTTTTTTAGCGGCGGTTATTGCCTCAAAAATATTGTTGATGTTGTTATTTGGGCAACGTGTAGCTAAAGATTATGCTGGGGCAATGACCATAGTAGTGTATTTTATGGTTACCGTTTTTGGAGTGTATATATTAAGATAAAGTCAGAATATTTTCGCCTACATCCACTCCATCAATAAAAATATTAACAGTATAAACGCCCTTGGTAAATTTGTGTACTATTTTATCAATAAACATTACCGCTTTTAAACTTTGGTTGTTATAGTAAACGGTTGTCTGATCCGTATAGCTTTGGTCTTTACCGTTTGCTAAAGCAAATACCCCTTTTTCGTTAACTGTTTTGCCCGAAGGTGACTTTATAACAACATAAGCATCTTTGTAACCTTTTTTAGCATTACTATTGGGTTGTAGCCTAAATGTTACACGAAGTGCATTTACCTTTTTAGACCTGTCCGTTTCAATATATTTTCCCCTTTTACTCTGCATTGCTTTTACACTTACTTGCTTAGTGCTAATAATAGCTTCTTCTTTAACGGCGGGTTGTTTATTGTTTTGCGTCTTCTCTTCAACCTTTACTTTAGTATTAGTATCAGATGTTTGTGATGAAGCACTTTTTGCTTTTAGTTCTGCCAATAATTTGTTCGGATCTGTTTCTTTCGAATTATTATTCTCTTGATTTTTCGCTTGTTCAAAATTGAATTTGCTCTCTCTTTTTTCTTCTGCTACTGCAGTATTGACCAAATTATCGTAATCTGAGTTATTATTTTGTCCTAATTGTACTGTTTCTTTTTTTGAAACTTTTTGTTGACTTGCTTCAGTAATAGGTTCAATCAATTGATTTTTGGAGGCTTCTTTCTTATCAACCTCTGTTTTGTTATTTTCTTGATTGCTTTTTTCTATTTCTTTATTTAACCATTTTGCCTCTTCGCTTAAAGTTTCTTCTTCTTCGATAGGTTGATTAGTTTCGATTAAGGATGATGTTGCAACCTCATTTTTATTTGATGTTAAAGTTGATTTTTTTGGAGCTTCTTCTGTCTTTACCTCTTCGGTTTTTTGCTTCTTATCTTTAGCTGAAATAGATGTTTGATTCTCTTTCAACTTTTCAGTTTGGACCAATTCATTTTTTGAACTTTCTACTGTACTTTTTACCACTTCGGCTGATTCTCCAATTTCTGAATTTTCAGTTTCGGATGCTTCTTCCGTTTTGGTATCATAAGCATTTTCGGTCTCAACTGCTTCAGAATAGCTTGATGTTTGAGCTATATTTTTTTCCGGTTGTGCGTCTTGAACTTTGGTAGTTTCTGATACAGCGTTTACAGGATTATTATCGAAATTTTCAGTTGCAGCTTGTGGATTGATAAATGCAAATTCCGTTCTTCTATTCTTTTCGTGGGCTGCCTCACTACATTCAATACCGTCTATACATTTATTCACCATTTTACTTTCTCCATAACCTTTGGCTTTGATTCTGCTTCTATCAATGCCTTGAGACACCAGGTATTCTAAAGACGCTTTAGCTCTGCGTTCTGATAATTTTAAGTTATAGGCACTGCTACCTCTTGAATCGGTATAAGAAGACAGTTCAACATGAATCGTCTTGTTGTTCTTCAAGATCTTAGTCAATTTATCTAATTCTCTAGCTGCTTTAGCTGTAATGTCTGACCTATCAAAAGCAAAGTAAACAGGACTGATTGCGGCTTCATCTTCTTCAATAGCGGACTCCGTTCGAGTTACAGCTTCTTCAACTTCGTCAATTTGTTTTATTTCTTCTTTATCTTCTATAACTTCTTCCGCATTTTTGACATCATCCGCTTCAGCGATAAGCGTTTCTTCGGCCTCAATTTCTTCAGCTGATTTTTTAATCAAGAATTTATTGGCCTCCAAGGTAGGTGCTTCTAAATAATTTGCCGTATTTACAATATGGTCTTCAGTATTGTAATTATCTGCTTCTGCTTTAAGTGTATAGGTTTGATTGCAATCTAGTGTTAAAGCGTATTTTCCTTCGGCATCGGTTTTAATTTGTTCTAACTCTTTGTTATCTTTATCAAAAAGGGAAATAATGGCATCTTTAATTATTTGTTTGGTCCCATTATCTTTAACCACACCCGTAATTGCTTGAACACACGGTCCATCTTCTTTTACCTTTTCTACCAAGAATGAATAAATATCATGATTATTTTGACCTTGCAACCTGTTTGAGGAAAAGTACCCTCTGTCGTCATTTTTACTTATAATAAAAGCAAAGTCGTCATTTGCACTATTAATAGGTGCATCCAAATGAACTGGTTTAGCAATTGGGTTTTTGAGATCAATACAATACACATCTAAATTTCCTAATCCATCTTTGTGATTGTTAGAAGAAAAGTATAGTTTAAAGTCTTTTGTTATATATGGTGTAACCTCGTTACCCGAAGTGTTAATTCTATTTCCCAAATTTTTAGGTTCTCCAAAACTACCATCATCAGTTATAGCAACTCTAAAAATATCCGCACCCCCTAAAGTTCCGGGCATATCCGAAGTAAAGTAAAGTTCTCTACCATCGTTACTTAAGGATGGCTCTCCAAAAGAATATTTATCATTGGAAAAAGGTAATTTTTCAATGTTGGTCCAACTTCCGTCATCATCAACAGCCGCTTTGAACAATTGTTCTTTATCTTTTCGTTTTGGTTTTTTTCTATATTTTTTAGCAGAAAAATAAACTGTTTTTAAATCGGGGCTGTAAGCTGCACCGGTTTTGGTAATTTTATTTGTGGGCAATCCTTGTATTTGTTTTTTATCGATAATATCTCCTTCGGCACCAACCGTAGCCAAAAATAAATTAGATTCCGACAGTTTTTCACTATTGGTGTTTATTTTTTCTGTGTTGGGTGATTTATAGATAAACTGATTATCGCTTAAAAAAGTTACGCCATAGTCTGGCTGGGCAGTATTGGTTTCTAAATATTTTATCAAATATTTGCTCTCAGCGGTTTGTGCAAAAGCCGATACGCAAAAACAACATAATATTGTTAATAATATAAATTTCCTCATTACTAAATCTAAGTTGTGTTAGCCTATTCATAACGATAGTTTTTTTATTTAAGTATTTGTTATCAACAACTTATTAACATTAAAAAGCCCGATTCAAAATTGAATCGGGCTTAACTTATTGATTGTCAGTATGTTTTTTAGACTATTCTTTGTTCTTGTAAGATTTATTTAATTGAACTAAAACATCATCTGTAATATCTGCTTTTTCTTCGCCGTACATAACCGTTCCATTGCTTCCGGTAGTACCCAACACAAAATTATAACCCTTTTCTTTGGCATAAGTTTTAACAAAATCATTTATTTCTTTAGATAGTGATTCTAAACTTTCCTGCCCTTCAGCTTGTACTTGTTGCTGAATGGCCTGTTGGCGTTGATTTATTTGTTGTTGTTCTTGCATCAATGCTTGTTCTCTTTCTGCTCTTGCATTGGCAGACATCTTTTGGGCATTATCTTGATATACTTTTGCTTTATTTTGCCAATTACCAATTAAACTATCCAATTCAGATTTTAATTTATCTGATTTTACTTTCATAGTTGCTTCGGTATCTTTGGTGCCTTTGTACTCTTTCATAATTTCTTCTACGTCAACGTAAGCAATTTTTACCGATTCTTGGCATGACATTAAACCGAATGCTACTACAGCTATAATTACTAAATTCTTCATTTTATTATCTTGATTAAAATTTCGGCAAATATATAAAAATAACATTGCTCTATATCTTAAAATCATATTATAAATTATATTGATGGTTTTTCAACTAATGATAATTCATACTTATAAACATTGTGTTAAATATAGCGTTGTTCTAAGGGTTTTCTAAGTTGTTTCAATGGATTTCCTTTAAATGTACTTTCTAATCGCTCAAAACGCTTTAAAATGGCAAATTATTGATTTTTGATGATATAAATGTGCGAAGAGTACTCTTTTGATGATTTTGCTTTCAGGTTTGATTTTAATCCTATCCAAAACGCCCTTAACATATTTGATTTGCCAAATTTATATTTTTCGGAAAGGAGGCTAACGTAAAACGAATCAAATTTCATCGGCAATACTTTTTCGACTTTCATTTTTTCCTGAGCGAACAACTCTGAAATTGATTTTTTAGAAAAATGCCATAAGTGTCTCGGCACATCATAAGCTGCCCAAAATTCTTTATAATAGTTGGCATCGTAACTTTTAAAATTTGGAACGGCAATGATTAAAGTTCCGTTTGGTTTTAAAAGTGATTTTAGATTGGAAACATATTCGTTCAGATTAGGAACATGTTCTAACACATGCCACATGGTGATGACGTCAAAAGTTTTTGAATTCAATTTTTCCAAATCATCATGAATTTGAAAGTTGGAATCTTGCCTGTCGGCAGATAGGTTTGATAATTTGCAATTTACAATTTCCCTGGCTTTTTCATTTGGTTCTACTCCGGTAACTTTCCATCCGTCATTTTTACATGCTGCTAAAAAATCTCCAGTCCCCGCTCCAATATCCAATATCATTTTGTCCTGAGAATTAAAAGAATTTATGAGTTTTACTTTTTTCTTTACGGTGTAGTTCCTAACCCAATGGTACAGTTTGTCAACTACAGATTTCTTAGTGTCCGAATGTGAAATGTATTCATCACTTTCGTAATACTTTCCTAAATCTTCTTCGTTTGGTTGTGGCGTTGTAATTAATAACTCGGATTCATTATCGATAAAAATTAAAAACGTTTCACGTGAAACGGTATAGTCTTTACATGAAATATATGGTTCTAATTTATTATTATCAATTGGGGATTTTACTATTTGTTTCACGTGGAACTATATATTTTAAAGTGTACGTTTGAATTTTTGTTGGAGTTTAGACCTGACAGGTTTTTTTCATACTACGCTAAATCTTCGGTGGACAGCGAAAAACCTGTCAGGTCGGCATTCCAAGTTCCCCTCCCTGAGGAGGGGCTAGGGGAGGCTTTTCCCTACCTCCCCATATACACCAACAATACAGAAACATCACTTGGTTTAACACCAGAAATTCTACTTGCTTGTGATATGCTTGTTGGTTTTATTTTTGTCAACTTTTCACGAGCTTCATAAGACAATGATTTCAGTTTGTGATAATTAAAATTGGGGGGAATAATGATATTTTCTAACCGATTTAACTTATCAGCATTGTTTTTTTCTTTTTCAATGTAGCCTGCATATTTGACATGAATATCCGTCTGCTCAATTATTTCATCATCAATTTTATTATCAATTATAAAGTCGTTCACACCAGGGAACTGACGTACATCATCGAAACTCAATTGAGGTCGTGACGCTAACTTAATCATTTTCATAGATTGATCAACCTCTGCGGTACCTTTAGCTGTCAAAATAGGATTCACATCCTTATGACTAATACTTGTTTCCTTTAAGTAAGCCACAAAAGCATCCGTTTTCTCTTGTTTTTCATGTACACGCTCTAATCGTTCTTTAGAGGCCAATCCCATTTCATAAGACATCGGTGTTAGTCTTAAATCAGCATTATCTTGCCTAAGTAATGTTCTATATTCGGCTCTCGATGTAAACATTCTGTAGGGCTCCTCGGTACCTTTTGTAATCAAATCATCGATTAAGACTCCTATATAGGCCTCACTTCTTTTTAAAATAAATGGTTCCCTTTCTTGAGTTTTTAAGGCCGCATTTATACCCGCCATAAGCCCCTGTGAACCTGCCTCTTCATAACCGGTAGTTCCGTTTATTTGTCCAGCGAAATATAAATTTTCAACCAATTTTGTTTCTAGTGTATGCTTTAACTGTGTTGGAGGAAAGTAATCGTATTCAATAGCATAACCGAAACGGAAAAACTTTACATGCTCAAAGCCTCCTACTTTTCTTAGTGCCTTTACTTGAACATCTTCCGGTAATGAAGTTGAAAAACCATTGACATAAACCTCAACCGTATTCCATCCTTCAGGCTCAATAAACATTTGATGTCTATCTTTTGTTGCGAATCTGTCTATTTTATCTTCAATAGAAGGACAATACCTTGGACCAATACTTTGTATTCTGCCATTGAACATTGGCGACCTATCGAAACCAGTTCGTAACAAGTCGTGAACTTCTTGACTCGTATAAGTCATGTGACATGAGCGTTGCTTGGTAAGTGGCTCTGTTAGATTTGTATACGAAAATTTTTCAGGTTTTTCATCTCCAGGCTGTTCTATCATTTTAGAATAGTCCAACGAACGGCCATCAACTCTCGGTGGTGTTCCAGTTTTCATTCTTCCAGATTCAAAACCAAGTTTAACCAAATCTTCTGTTATTCCTGTTGATGCTTTTTCACCCGCTCTACCTCCACCAAAATTCTTATCTCCAATATGAATCAATCCATTTAAAAAAGTACCTGCAGTTAAGATTACGGATTTACCTTTTATAGTCAAACCCAAACCCGTTTTTACACCTGTTATTTTTCCATTTTCAATAATCAATCCATTGACCATATCTTGGAAAAAATCTAAATTTTCGGTTTGCTCCAACATATTTCTCCACTCTTCGGCAAAACGCATTCTATCACTTTGAACTCTTGGGCTCCACATTGCAGGCCCTTTAGATTTGTTCAACATCTTAAACTGAATTGCTGACTTATCAGAAACTATTCCGCTATATCCACCTAAAGCATCAATCTCTCGTACAATCTGTCCTTTAGCAATTCCACCCATAGCAGGATTACAACTCATCTGGGCAATATTCTGTAAACTCATTGTAATCAGTAAGGTTTTAGCACCCATATTGGCACTAGCGGCTGCCGCCTCACTACCAGCATGTCCACCACCAACTACAATTACATCATATATGTCTTGAAAAATACTCATTATCCGATTTAAAGTCTTATTTCTTTTTAATGTTTCACGTGGAACATTATAGTCTAATCTAGAATTAATTATGTGTTTTTACTAGTTAATGAGATTCCCGATGTCTCAGGAATGACATTATTAGAAAGCCCGCAAAGATAAGTAATAATCCTCTTTCTTTCGCATAAGTGCCTTTTCATCTTCTGTATTGTCTTTGTAGCCACATAAATGTAGGATGCCATGGATCATCACACGGTGCAATTCGTCATTAAATGTTACCTCAAATTTATTGGCATTTTCAATAATTCTGTCTATTGAAATAAAAATGTCGGCACTAATAACTTTGCCAAGGTTGTAATTAAAAGTGATAATGTCAGTTAAAGTATTGTGTTTCAAGTGTTTAACATTCAATTCAAGTAGGTAGCTATCATCACAAAAAATGTAATTTATTGCATCTTCTTTATGACTTTCGGCCGCTATTGTATCTGATATCCAATTACTTACAGCATTTTTATCCCCGAATTCAAATTCCTTTTGATAATTATATTCAATCATTCCTTAACAGGTTCTTTAAAGTACTGTTGCACTTTCTTTTTATAATTATTACGTAAAGGCAAAGGTTCACGGTTTAGAATTTCATCTTTATTAAAGAAAAGTTTTTCTCCTTTAATTTTTGGTATCGTTTTCTTCTCAAACGTTTTGACGTTGGTTTCAGATTTTCGCTTATTGTCCTTCCCCTGTTCCAATTGAGCATCCTCTAATTTTAACAATTCATGCTCTAATTGTTGCATTTTTCGTAAAACACTTCTGTTAAAACCTTTGTCTAACAATTGTTTTTCCAAAGCTTCCATTTGCTTTATGGCCTTTTGTCCTTGAGATCCGCCTTTCCCTTCTTTACCCATCATTTCCTTTAAGGCTTCTTTTAAAGCATTTTGCTCTTGATAAATTTGGTATTGTTCGCCGCTCATTTGTTCTTTTCCTTTTTTACAGTCTTCTACTTCTTTTGGTTCGCCCTCACCCTTTTTCATACCCTCTTCCATCTTCTTTTTTAATTCACCTTGCTTTTTGATGATATCTGGTAAACGAAATCCATCACCTCCAGAACTATTACCCAAACCATTCCCACTTCCTTTGCATTTTCCCTCTCCAGAACTGCTATTTTGCATGTTATTTAACATATCACTCAACATATCTGCCAAGTTGTTTGCGGCCGTCATGGTGTATTGTTGATTGGATCTGCCTGATTGAATTTGATTCTCCGCAATATGTTCTAACGATTTATCCAAATTGTAATGAGCATTTGTCAGATCTTCCTGAATTTTAGAGGTCAATTGTGGTACTCTTAAGGAAAGTGTATATAAACTATCGTCAATATGCTCAAAATTCTCTTTGATAATTTGTTGTTTTTTTAGCTTTTTAGGAAATTCGGCATGACTTGCATCAATGCCATCAAAAGACATTAACAATTGTTCTTGGTCAAAAGAAAAAGTTAACAAATTCTCTAAAATGGATTTAAGGTCGTCTATGTTTTCTTGTAACATTTCACCTTGCATTTCCATCATAGCACCTCCCATTTTTTTGCTTAGTTCATTTTGTTTTTTTGCCGCTGATTTTTGTTTTTTTGCCGCTGATTTTTTCTTTTCTTCTTTTAAAAGATTTTTTTCCTCGTTGCTCTTTTCAGAATTTTTGGATTCTTCTTCTGCTTCTTTAAGATCCTCTTCAGCCTTTTTCATCTCCTCTTCTATGGCCTTTTCTTCGTTTTTAGTTTCAGGAAATTTCATTGGTTGAGCCAAATTTTTATTTTGCTTTCTTAGTTCTTCAAAATCCTTTTTTATCTCTTCAAAATCTTTATTAAGGTTTTCTTGGTCTTCTGGTTTACTGTTTTCATTTTCAGATTGCTCCTCTTGCTTTTTAGATAGTGAATCTAATTTTTTGGTAATCTGAGCCGCTTTCTTCTCTACAAAAAAACGTTTGGACATTTCCAACAACCTCTCCAAAGTCTTTTTTTCTTGCTTATTCTGTTCTGTTAGCTTGTCCAATTTGTCTAACATCTGTTCCTTTTCCAATTTCTCGGACATTTTTTTTAACTGTTCTAACAAATCATTTTTTTCTTGAAGTTCTTGAGCTTCTTCAATCCTTTTTTTCAGTTCTTCTTTTCTATCCTTTATAGTTTGATTTTCGTCATTTTGCTCTTGCTCGTCTAAATTCTCTTTTAGATTTTCAGTATGCTTTTCTTGCATTTGCTTATACTGCTCTTGCCTCTTTAAAAATTGGTCAAACTCCTTTTTATCATTCCAATTCAAATCAGATTTCTTTTTCAATTTTTTTGAGAATTCATCTAAATCTTTATTAAGTTTTTCACTATCCTTATTTGTTTTATTGAGCTCTTCTAAGTTTTGTTTTTGTTCTTTGAGTAAATCGTCCGTGATTTCTTGTTTGGTTTTGTTATAATAGCTAAACACTTGACTTTTCGTTACTTTACTACCATTTGCACCATCATTATCATACACTTCAAAATACATATTATATGTCTTTCCAGACTCAATTTTTAGCATTTCGGGCGAAAAAATGTAATAAAACTCCTCAAAAGTGGATTTATTGATGTCAATCGCCACTTTTTTGGCAGATTTTTCATCATTCTCGCTGTAATACACCAATTGTAACTTTTTAAGTCCATAATCATCGCTTAATTGACCCACAAACTGGACTGGGCCTCTACTGATAGAATCAATATCCGACTTAACCTCAATTTTTGGATGCTCATCCTTTATAACCTGAATAGCATAATTCAGTTTTTCATAATTTTTCAAATTCTTGTTGGATGTCGTTATCTGATAATTCAAATCGTTATGAACACGTTTCGAAATTGAAAAATTATTATCCGATTTTAACGTAAAAGCATCGCTTTTTCCTGAGACAAATTTCATAGAATCCGTTGCTTTCGTTGTAATATTCCATGTAATTGTTGAGCCTTCCGGAATTACAGCATTTCCAGTATTCTTTATGAGTTCGTCTTTTTTACCGGTATAAGCAGGATAATTCATATACATTTCAAATCCCGTTACATTTGGTGTTTCTAAAACTTCTAACTGATAGGGTTTGGAACGTACATTATTTGCCTCTAAATAAAACTCAATAGGCTCTTTAAGATTATTGAATTGGTGAGAAAAATTGCCATTGATATCCTTTAACATATAACTTTCATTGTTAAAGTGAATGGTTACATTCTCTGGAACTACTTTTCCTTCTGTGGCAACGATCAATTCGAAGGGTTGACCTTCAATATTTTGCAACTTATCGTTCAGCACGATAAAAGCAAAAGGTGCGGGCGGTTCGTAAGCAGTTTTATAGTCCACAACACGATTAAAACTATCATTAAAAATAGAATTATTACCTGAAAGGGCAGTAAATGCCCAAATTAACAACGGAATGGATAAATATTTTAAATACTTGACATTTCCCTTGAAATTAACGGCTTTTTTGAACGGAATAGGTTGTAAGCTTGCCGATTTCTGCTCAATACTTGCCAATAACAGCTCAGATTGATCTTTATTTTGATTCAATTGCAACACATTCAACAATTTATCATCAACTTCGGGAAAATGTTTGCCTATAATCGATGAGGCATCCGATAAGGAAATGCCCTTCTGCAATCCGAATAATTTTGCTAACGGAATGGCGATAAACTTTATGAGCAACCCCAACTCTACCGCAATAAAAACGAAGAATAAAACACTTCTGGCCGTTGGTGGCAACCACAAAAAGTACTCAATAAATACCGTTATAAGAAAATACAACAACCCGAAAGAGGCAAACAGAATTAGCCCTTTAATCAGTTCATTGGTGTAGTACTTTTTTATGAACTGTTGTAATTTTTGTTGTATGTTGTTGAAATTCTTCAAGTTAGTTTTTCAGGATTATTTCCAAGCTTTTTGGATTCAGATTTAGCTTTTCTCTCTAATTTTTTTATATCCTCTTCTAGTGGTAATTCTTCTGGCTTTATTTTCCTGTCTAACAATAGCTTTCTGACACCTCTATTATTCGTAATATGCTCTGCTGAAATACTTCGTTCTGAAGATAAATTTCTTTCTTTAGTATTAAAAACGGTGATTTCAGTTGCAAAATCTTTTGCTTTAATTGTAATTGTAGGTAGGAAATCTGCCAAAGCCCTTCCTTTTGGAATGCCTAGTTGCTTCTTCATTTGTAAAGTTGATTTTCCGAATAAAGCTTGGTCTCCTTTACTTCTAATCAGTCCAAAGTTTCTATCATTTCCAGTCTTTTCATATATTAAATTTGATAGTTCTTTTTCTGACAGCGTAAGTTTTTGTCTCGCTTGTAACCTTTCCCAATCATTAATTCTTTTCTCAATTAATTCGTATTTCCTAGTTTGTATAGCAAAATAATTTTGTGCAAAAGCAATTTGCTCTTTTTGCGGATCACCATTTTGGGTTATCAAATAACATGCAAACCTAGTGAGCATTATATCATCAATTTCTCTTTCACTTCCCGATCCTAATTTGACCATTTTGTTGACGTCAACAAAATGGTCTAAGACCTTATTTTCCGATACTTCACAAGAAATTTTTGCTTTAACTAAAACTTTTGTGAAATTTCTCCATTCCGAATATCCTAAAAGCTGTTGTAAATCACGAGCAAACCAAAACTCAATATTCTTGTCTGTTGTTCGAGAATGACTTTCAAAATTATCTGTCATATTTTTTATAATCTCCCTTTTCATAAAATCTATTTATAGACCATAAAAATAGCATTTTCATTGTCAAATACTATCTTTGCAACCTAATTTTAACGAAATGATTAACAAAGTACGTGTACGATTTGCCCCTAGCCCAACTGGACCATTACATATTGGCGGTGTTAGAACGGCATTATTCAATTATTTATTTGCTAAAAAACACAAGGGAACTTTTATTTTACGAATTGAAGATACAGACCAAAATCGTTATGTAGAAGGTGCCGAAAAGTACATTGTTAACGCATTGAATTGGCTCAATATTCCTTTTGATGAAGGTCCTGAAATTGGTGGAAACCACGGGCCTTACCGACAATCGGAACGAAAGGACAAGTATAAAGAACATATTGATAATTTGGTTGCTTCGGGCAATGCTTATTACGCTTTTGACACTGCTGAAAAACTCGATTTTCATAGAAAAGACCATGAAGCTAGGGGTAAAACCTTTATTTATAACTGGCATAACCGTTTAAAATTGGACAATTCGCTTACTTTAACCAATGATGAGGTAAAAAAACGTATTGAAACTGGTGAAAACTACGTAGTTCGTTTTAAATCGCCCGAAAATGAAACTTTGGTGCTGAATGACATCATTAGAGGAGAGATAACCATTGATACCAATGTACTGGACGATAAAATTTTGTTTAAATCGGATGGTATGCCAACTTACCATTTGGCTAATATTGTAGATGACCACTTGATGGAAATCAGCCATGTTATTCGTGGTGAAGAGTGGTTGCCGTCTTTGGCATTGCACGTTCTATTGTACAGGGCTTTTGGTTGGGATGCTCCGGAATTTGCACATTTACCGTTGATTTTAAAGCCTGAAGGCAAAGGTAAATTAAGCAAACGTGATGGTGATAAGCTTGGTTTCCCTGTTTTTCCATTAGAATGGCGTAATAACGGCGAAGTTTCGCGTGGTTATAGAGAAGATGGTTATTTCCCTGAAGCCGTTGTTAATATGTTGGCATTACTGGGGTGGAACGAAGGCGAGGGCACAGAAAAAGAAATCTATTCTTTGGATGAGCTGATCGAAGCATTTAGCTTGGAACATGTAAGCAAAGCGGGTGCAAAGTTTAATCCTGATAAGACTAAATGGTTCAATCAGCAGTACTTACAATTAAAAAGTGATGATGAATTAGCTGATTTATTCTCTGCTCATGTGTTAGCGATTAAATCGAATCCCATTTTAATGGAATCGATCAATAAAATTGCAAAACATTTGGATGATAAAAATTATATCAAAAAAGTTATTTCATTGATTAAAGAACGAGCCGTTTTTGTTTCAGATTTATTGCGATTAGGTAGTTTCTTCTTTGTTGCCCCAACTTCTTATGACGAAAAAGCCAAAAAGCAATGGAAAGAAGATACTCCAGAATTGATGAATGAACTAGTTGCGGTACTTAATCCTATTGATGAGTTCTCATCACCAAACATAGAAACTACTGTAAAAGAGTGGATTACGAGAAAAGAAGTGGGTTTTGGCAAAGTTATGCAGCCATTGCGTTTAAGTTTGGTAGGTGCTGTGCAAGGCCCACATTTGTTCGATATAATGGAGTTGATTGGAAAAGAGGAGACAATCAACAGGGTTGAAAAAGCTGTGAAAAGCCTCCCTTAGTCCCTCCTCAGGAGGGAAACTTAGAACGCAATAAGACCTCACAGGTTTTTGTAAGTAATTGAAAGTTAGTGCGTCTATTGTTAAATAAACGTTTTAACTTCTCAAACTATGTTTCAAAAATTACTTTCTATTGGTCTTTTTTTACTTTTTTTAGTCCCCCTCAACGCACAAAAAGTTTCTTATAAAATTGAATTTATAAGTAACTGGAGTTCTACTACACATCCCAATCAATACCCTTCTGGTTCTGCACATTGGTCGCCATTGGTTGGTGCTAGTCATAATGCCTCAATTAGTTTTTTTAATATTGGTCAGTTAGCTACGGATGGTGTTGAGCAAGTTGCAGAAACGGGAGCTACTTCCACAATTGAAAACGAAATAGCTACGGCCATTTCTAATAATACAACTTATAAATTGATAAAAGGTAGTGGTTTAAGTACTGGACCAGGCACAATTACTATTGACGATGTTGAAATTGATGCCAATTTTCCATTGGTCAGTTTAATTACCATGATCGCTCCTAGTCCTGATTGGGTGGCACAAGTAAATAGTGTAAAGCTCACTGATGCCAGCAATAATTGGCTTCAAGAACTATCTTTAGAAGTTTATGCTTCTGATGCGGGCACGGATAACGGTACAACTTACGGTTCAAGCAATAGCAATACCGACCCAGCAGTAAATATGTTCAGTTTGGAAGATACTGCTCCATTCTCTGACCAAATTGTGGGTACTTTTAAATTTACGTTTCTAAAAGTATTATCTACTGATGATGACGAATTGGAAAGAGCTGTTTCTGTTTATCCTAATCCTAGTAATGGGGAAATATCAATTAACAATATTGGCACTCATATTTTAGAGAAAGCTGAAATATTCAGTGTAAATGGACAAAAAGTAAAAGAATTTAAACAGATTAGTAAAAATAACAATCTAAATATTACTTCGCTTCAAAGCGGATTATATTTTATAAAGTTGAAATCCGACAGAGGAAGTACTGTTAAGAAAATAATTGTGAATTGAGTGACCCCGAAAAGTTTTTGAACCCTTTCGGGGTTTAATCAGGCTTTGTTTTTTCCACCTCGGTAATAAAGTATTTGGTATCTCCCAACCATGGAAAAGTGGCAAAACGCTCTTTGTAGGTCAGCTTTACATGTTGACCCTGCATATCTTTTAATCGCTGAATCACTTCTTTTTCAGAGCTTTCCACAGAAAAACTAAAATGTTGCGATTCTGATACTCCTTGACTGATTTCGCCTTCCCAAGTTTTAAAAATGACACCTTTGTGTGTTATTTTAATTAATTCACCTGATCTATAGCCATTACTAAAAGTGGCATAGTATACCACTAAAAAATACCCAATAAGCAATACAAATGCTATAGAGACAATAATTCCAACAATTTTTTTCATTCAATTATATTTTTTATAATCTTTTGTTTTTCAAACCTTTGAGTGTCGTTAATCCTTCTTAATATGCTTTGGGATAAATAAATAGCCATCATGGGCTTCTTTATTTCATTTTATCCTACCAAAAATACGGAATTATCATTAACTTTATCTGCTTAAACTTTTTAACCTTATAAACAAAAAAATATGGAAGCTTATATTGGGTACATACCCTACATTTTTATTTTACTATTAATTTTCTTTGCCTCAATTTTTATTGTAAAGCAACAAACCGCTGCTATTATTGAGCGTTTTGGTAAGTTTCAGAGCATTAGACATTCAGGTTTTCAATTAAAAATACCATTTATTGATAGAATT
Source organism: Aureibaculum koreense (assembly GCF_034296135.1). Taxonomy (NCBI): domain Bacteria; kingdom Pseudomonadati; phylum Bacteroidota; class Flavobacteriia; order Flavobacteriales; family Flavobacteriaceae; genus Aureibaculum; species Aureibaculum koreense. The sequence goes on along the minus strand of NZ_JAXKVV010000004.1, from coordinate 76,673 downwards.
GCTGGAAAGGTCAGCCTAAAAATTCAGCAATTGGACGTAATCGTAGAAACCAAAACATTGGATGACGTATTTGTAAAACTAAAAGTTTCGGTACAATATGTTATCATTAAAGAAAAGGTTTATGATGCCTTTTATAAGTTGGAATATCCACACGATCAAATTACGAGTTACGTATTTGATGTTGTGCGTGCTGAAGTTCCAAAAATGAAACTGGACGATGTATTTGTTAAGAAAGATGATATTGCTATTGCCGTAAAAACAGAATTACAAGATGCTATGTTAGATTATGGTTTTGACATTATTAAAACTTTGGTTACTGACATTGATCCTGACGCACAGGTGAAAGCAGCTATGAATCGTATTAATGCAGCAGATAGAGAAAAAACTGCGGCTCAATATGAAGGTGATGCAGCTAGAATATTAATTGTAGAAAAAGCGAAGGCTGAAGCGGAAAGCAAACGTTTACAAGGACAAGGTATTGCAGACCAACGTAGGGAAATTGCACGTGGTTTAGAAGAATCTGTTGAAGTATTAAATAAGGTAGGAATTAACTCACAAGAAGCTTCCGCTTTAATTGTAGTAACTCAACATTACGATACATTACAATCTATAGGTGAAGAGACGAATACCAACCTTATATTATTGCCTAACTCACCACAAGCAGGTAGTGATATGCTTAATAATATGGTTGCTTCTTTTACCGCAAGTAATCAAATTGGGGAAGCAATGAAAAAAGCTGAAAGAGAAAAGGAAAAAAAAGATAAACAAGACCAATAGAATATTATAACAATATTGCAAAAAAAAAGTCGCCTATAGGCGACTTTTTTATGCTTCAGATTCTAAAATTAATCTGTAATCTTTTCTTTATTCTTCTCCTCTTCATCTTCTTTAGTAGCTTTTTTGAATTCTTTAATTCCGCCACCAAGACCTTTCATTAACTCTGGTATTTTTCTACCTCCAAAAAGTAATAAAACTATTATTGCAATAATAATAACTTCTTGTCCGCCTAACCATCCTAAAAATATTGTTGTTGCTATCATTTTTTAATAATTTATAAAACAAAGGTAATAATTAAACGCGAATTCTGAATAATTATTTGTTAAAAGGCTATTTTATAATTTAAAATACTGTTGCATATGCAGAATTACCAACTTCCACTTGCTCCTCCTCCACTTGAACGTCCCCCTCCTCCTGAAAAACCTCCTGAACTTGAAGATCTTGAAGATGAACTACTACTCGAACCAGAAGAAAATGAGAATGAATGGGTACCTTTGGACGAAAAAGTTTTGCCATAATACTTTAAATCTGTTTTATTAAAAGAAAAACCAAAACCTTCTTTGCCATAAATAATAATTTTTATAATAGCAATTAGAAGTGCTATACCAAAAAACAAACTCACGAAAACAATGCCTGTCAGCTTTAAATCATCAGTTAAAAATTTAAAATATGATGTATTAAAATCACTAAGTATAAATAAGAACCCACCAAGCGGCACAAGTGTAAAAACCAAACCAAACATTGAGGCATATAGAGTGCCTAATAGCATAAAAATAGACCTTATAAAACCTAATTTTCCAATTAGAACACCTCTTAATATTTCTATTAAACTGCTATATGAATCGAATAAAAGTTTTCCGCCAACAGCAACAAAAATTGACAAAAACAGACCTATAAACAGTTTTACAAACCAAGGTATTTTATCATTTCCTTCTATTTCTTGTGCAAATTCTTCTCGTGCTTCATCACTACTTAAAAGCTCTATAATTTTATCTGTAGCTTTATCAATGCCTTTAAAATATTCACCATTTTTAAACTCAGGAATCATTACAGTTTCTATGATTCTTTTAGCAAAGGCGTCGGTTATGTAAGGTTCTAAACCATCGCCAACCACAATTCTTACTTCTCTTTCTGTTTTGGCAAATAAAATTAATAAACCATTATCTATTTCTGCTTGACCAAGTTTATTTTGGTTAAAAGTTTCCAAGCCATACGTAAATATTGAAATACCTTTTAAATTATCAACAGTAAGTACAACTATCTGATTTGTGGTTTCTCTTTCAAAATATGTTAATTTTTGGCGTAGGGAGATATGTTCTTTATCAGAAAATATTTTAGCCGAATCAGTAACAATTTCAGTTAATGTTGGATAAGAATTCTGTGCAACAACCGAAAATGTTGCTAAAAATAATACAACAAAGACTCTAAATTTAGTCACCATTTCCGTTTACCAAATAAAAATCTAAATGTTTACGCTCTAAGTCTGTATTTTTTACTTTTACCGTAACCTCATCACCTAATTGATATAAATTTTTTGTGGCTTGTCCTACCAATGCATATTGTTTTTCGTCGTAGATATAATAATCATCCTTAATATCTCTAATACGCACCATGCCTTCGCATTTATTTTCAATAATTTCGATATAAATTCCCCATTCGGTAACACCTGAAATTACCCCTAAAAATTCCTCATCCTTGCGGTCTTGCATATACTTTACCTGCATATATTTTATAGAATCACGTTCGGCCTTTGCGGCCAACATTTCTCGTTCAGAAGAGTGTTCGCATTTTTTTTCGTAGGGTTCTGCTTTAGGTGATTTTCCTCCATCTAAATAGTGCTGTAGCAGTCTATGTGTCATAACATCGGGATAACGTCTTATAGGCGATGTAAAATGGCTGTAATAGTCAAATGCCAATCCGTAATGTCCTATATTATCAGTTGTATAAATAGCTTTGCTCATAGACCTGATAGTTAAGGTCTCAATCATATTTTCTTCTGGTTTGCCATGAACATCGCTTAATAATTTATTTAAGGAATCTGAAGTGGTTTCTTTAGTTTGTGTATTAATTTTATATCCAAACTTACTGATAATCTGTTGCAGACCTGCGAGTTTTTCGGTATCAGGTTCATCATGAACCCTATAAATAAACGTATTTTTTGTAGGTGTTCCGTTTTTCTTTTTACCGATAAATTCAGCTACTTTTTTATTTGCCAAGAGCATAAACTCTTCAATCAGTTTATTGGCATCTTTAGATTCTTTAAAATATACACCAATAGGTTCAGCATCTTCATTAAGATTAAACTTAACCTCGACCCTATCAAAAGTAATCGCTCCTTGTTGTAAACGTCTTTTTCTTAGTTTTTTAGCAAGTTCATCCAGTTTTAAAGTAGCTTTTACTATTTCTTTATCAACAACATAACTTTTTCCAGTAATTGAAATTTCCTGGGGGATGGTATTTTCTTTGGTCTCGATAATATGCTGTGCTTCTTCATACGCAAAACGTTGGTCTGAATATGTAACCGTTCTACCAAACCATTCTTTAATAACATGTCCTTTTTCATCCATTTCAAAAACAGCCGAAAATGTTAATTTTTCTTCATTTGGACGCAAAGAACATACACCATTTGATAACACTTCTGGTAACATCGGCACTACCCTATCTACTAAATACACTGAAGTTGCACGACTATAAGCCTCTTCATTTAAAATAGTATCAGGTTTTACATAGTGAGAAACATCTGCAATATGGATACCAATTTCGTAGTTGCCATTTTCAAGTATTTTATATGACAGGGCATCATCAAAATCCTTAGCATCTTTAGGATCAATTGTAAAAGTTAGCGTATTACGCATATCCCTTCGTTCAGAAATATCCTTATCACTAACTTCAGTTACCAATTTACTTGCATCTTCTTCCACTTTTTCAGGAAATTGATATGGAAGACCATATTCCAATAAAATAGAATGAATTTCGGTATCATGTTCACCAGGTTTACCTAAGACATCGAGTATTTTACCAAATGGGTTTTTAGAATTATCGGGCCAATCTGTAATTTTAGCCAATACTTTATCGCCGTCTTCAGCTCCGTCAATATTGTTTTTAGATATAAAAATATCCGCATACATCTTATTATTATCAGGTAATACAAATCCGAAATTTTTACTTAGTTGTAAAACACCTACAAACTCCGTTTTTGCCCTCTCAATAATTTCAATAACTTCGCCTTCGTATTTATCGTTATTTCTTCTCCTATATACATAAACTTTCACCGTATCACCATCTAAACCTCTGTTTAAATTTATGGTTGGGATAAAGGCATCGTGTTCCAACGTATCAGAAATAAAATAGGCATTTTTATTTGAGGTAACATCTAAAATACCAACATGATAATGTTCGTTTTGTATGATTTGATATTTACCTTTATCTGTTTCTTTTATGCGTTCTTTTTGTTTTAAACTTTCTAGTTTTTGGATTATTTGTTGTCTGCCGTTAGCATCAGTTATATCTAATTTTGCAGCAATTTGTTTATAATTAAAGGATTGTTTTGAATTCTTATTTAATGTTTTTAAAATCTTTGCAGATAAATCCTTTACTACATTACCTTTCTTTTTATATTGAAATCGTTTTTTTGACATATTTATTTTTTCTACGCGAAATATAATAAAAAAGCCCCGACGGTAATCGAGGCTTTTGATTATTAAATTGTTATTTTTTATTCTAATACAACCTTTTGTTCTGTTGATCCTTCCGATGTGGCTATTCTAAGTACATAAATACCTCTTGGTAATTTAGCTACGTTCAAAGTTTTATCATTCATTTGTACTTTTACTTGACCACCGTTAGCATTAAACATTGCTACGCTCTTAAGCTGAACATTATCTTTTAACTCAATATTGATCTTGTCAGTACTTGGGTTAGGATATACTTTAATGCTGGTTTCAGCACTAGCATCTTCAGTATCGGCATTCGCTAATCCAGAAATTTTTCTAATTCTGTTGTTACCTCTATCAACTACAAATAACTCACCAGCATTATTAAAAGCTAACCCTGTTGGATTGGCCAATTGTGCATTTTTAGCCAATTCACCATCACCAGAATATCCTGCTTCACCAGTACCAACAACGGTACTGATTGTTCCGTTTGATAAATTTATCTTTCTTACCATATTATTACCTCTATCAACTACAAATAAATCTCCAGCATTATCAATTGCCAAACCTAAAGGGTTAGCTAATTGAGCTTTAGTTGCGTCAGTGCCCTCACCAACAAATCCTGTTTCACCAGTACCTGCTATTGTTGAAATTACACCTGTTGACAAGTTCACTTTTCTAATACGCTCGTTACCGGTATCAGAAATGTAAATGTTTCCTTTACCATCTAAAGCCAGACCTGTTGGATTGGCTAATTTTGCAGCACTAGCTTGACCACCGTCTCCAGAAAAACCAACTTCTCCTGTTCCAGCAACCACAGTTACTTTACCAGTAGTAAAATCCACTTTTTTAACATTGCTATCTCCATTAACAGAAACATAAAGATTTCCTTGTTTATCAAAAACAACATTAAACGGACCACCTAAAGGTTCGTTAATATTTGGAAATTCAGTTTCAGATTTTTGTGCAACCAAGGTAATTGAACTACCTGTATCTAAATTTACTTTTCTTATTCGTAAATTAGCAAGATCTGCAACATATAAATTGTTGTAGTTATCGAACGTTAATCCGATAGGTGTTTTTAATTCACTAATTTCTTTTTTATTTGCTGTACCCACAACCGTAGTAATAATACCTGATTCGTTATCTATTCTTCTAATACTATTATTATAAGTATCTGCAATGTAAATATTGTCAGACTTATCAAAAGTTAAGTTAAAAGGTAGGTTTAATTTAGCGGTAGTAGCTAAACCGCCATCGCCTGAAAATCCTGAAGATCCGGTACCGGCAACTGTAGTAATTGTTTGACTTTGTGCGTTATACACAAAAGTTAATAGTAATAAAATAATGTAATTTTTTCTCATAACTTAGGGGTGTTTAAATTTTCTTAATTCATAGTTTAGTCTGCTAATTTACAATATTTTAAATAATATCGTAAAAAAAATGGCAAAAACGTACTAAATACAACTATTAATGAGGTTCTTTTCGTTTTAAAACCTAAATATTACAGCTTATAGTTTTACTTATCAACATTTATATTATTAAATATTTTTTGTTTTTGAAATTTTAAAAAAGAAAATGGTTGTTATTATGTATTGTTAATAGTTGCTATAAAAAACTTAAATTTTATTTTGATATTAAGTTCTTAAATATTCATCAACAAGATATGAGTTGTTTTTTACATAATAAAGTACTTATAAATCAAACCAATAATAGAGAATAATACCAGCTTGTTAACAACTGTTATTAACCTATTTTTTTGATAGAATTATTTATCTTTAAGTTAAGAAGTGCTATTTTTTATGTTGATAAATATTCATCAAATTCTAATAACTATTATAAAATTGTATTCTTTTAAATTGTCTTAATCTTTTTAATTAAATTACAAATTATTCTTATGAGATTTAATTGATAATTGATTAACAATTTGGCAATTATTTAAAGTGCTAATTTCTAAATTATTGCAAAAAACAATTAACAATCCAAATTTTTAATGTTCATAAAGTTAAATAGTGCTAAATTTGAATTTTAAACTAAAACTAAATCTAATGAAAATTGCAATAGGTAATGACCATGCAGGTACTGATTACAAAAAAGCTATAGTTGAACATTTAGAAGCTAACGGACTTAAAGTTATTAATTTTGGTACTGATACCGATGATAGCGTTGATTATCCAGATTTTATTCATCCAGTAGCCAAGGCTATTGAAAATGGAGAAGCGGACTTTGGTATTACAATCTGTGGAAGCGGTAACGGGGCACAGATGGCCGCTAATAAACATCAGCACATTAGGGCTGCTCTTTGTTGGAACAATGAATTGGTTGCTTTAGCTAGACAGCACAATAATGCTAATGTATTGAGTATTCCTGCAAGATTTGTTTCCGTACATCAAGCCATAAATTTTGTAGATATATTTTTGAATATGGATTTTGAAGGAGGTCGCCATCAAAAAAGAGTGGATAAAATAGCTTGTTGTTAAAATGAAATGGTTTTTAAAAACTTTTAATGAACTTTCATTAGAGGAATTCCATTCAATTTTAAAACTTCGTATTGATATTTTTGTAGTGGAACAAAATTGTCCTTATCCCGAATTAGATAATAAAGATCAAATAGCTTATCATTGTTTTTGTAAAGAAAATAATGATGTTATTGCTTATACAAGAATTTTTAAACCTGGTGATTATTACAATGAAGCTGCATTCGGCAGGGTAGTCGTGCATCAAAATTTTAGAAAACAGCATTTAGGAAGAGAATTAATATCTAAAACAATAACAGAAACTTATAAATTATTTGGTAAAACACCAATTAAAATTGGTGGACAAGTTTATCTTAAAAAATTCTATGAATCTTTTGGATTTCAACAAGTAGGAGAGGAGTATTTGGAAGATGGAATTCCACATGTTTATATGGTATTAAACAAATGAACAACCCTAAAGTCAATATAAAAAAAATTACCAATCTATCTAATGACTGGTACAGATTAGATAAGGTCAACTTTGATTACCAATTAAAAGATGGTACATGGCAAAACCAGAATAGAGAGAGCTATGACAGGGGAGATGGAGCTTGTATTTTATTGTTTAATCGTAAAAAAGGTTCAGTTATTTTAACCAAACAATTTAGAATGCCCAGTTATTTGAACGGTAACGATGACGGAATGTCCATTGAAGTATGTGCTGGTTTGTTAGATGAAGATGACCCCGTTACATGTGTAAAAAAAGAAGCGGAGGAAGAAACGGGTTATCAAATAGATAAAGTTAAACAGGTCTTTAAAATTTATTCAACTCCAGGGGCGGTTACCGAGAAAATATATTATTTTATTGGTGAATATGACGAATCTATGAAAATTAATGAAGGTGGTGGTCTGGATTCAGAAACTGAGGAAATAGAAGTGTTGGAATATGATTTTAACACAGCTTTGAAAATGGTTAAAACCGGCGAAATAAACGATGCAAAAACGGTTATTTTACTGCAATATGCAGCTCTTGAAAAATTATTTGATTAACTTTTTTAGAAAATGAAACACTTTAAATTATCCGAGTCTGTTTTTTTAATTTTTGATAAAACTTCTTTATATATAACCGAGGGACTGGAGGAATCAAAAGTGGTTTTATTAATAGAAAGCAAGAATTTAAAGGGAGTCGCAAATTATGAATATAAGGATATTTTAGAGTTTGTGTTTATTGAAGAAAATCTTGATTTTGAAATTAATTTTACATCAGAAAATTTTGAAGATCAGTATTATACGTTGGATAAAAGTACTTTCGATAATTTAAAGAATTATATTATTAATAACCTTGACGGAATAGATATTGCAAAACTGGCTCTATACAAACAACTATATCCGTATTTTCTTGGTTTGGGAACGACGGGATTGTTTTCGTATTTGATTTATGTAGCTGCCAAAGCCATTGAAAACGGAAACCCCATACACGGCACCGGAAAATTAGGTTTGTTTAAAAACCTGTTGAATTTCTTTGCGGGATTGTTGGGCACATTAGGTACGATTGTGTTTGGAAGCCTAATTTCCGCTATTTTAATTTACTTTATCTTTAAAAAGGTAATAAATCCTAAAAACGGAACGGTTATATATTTGGATCATTTTCCTGAGCTAAAAACTAGTAAAAAAGTTCAAAACTAATTTGACTTTATAGGTTCATCCAAAATTACCAAACAAGTTTCTATCCCCTCCAAAAAATTACCGAGTCGGAAGTTTTCGTTAGGACTGTGAATATTATTATCAGGATTGGGAATACGCACTGAAACCGCTGGGATTCCTAATGTTTCAATAAATGCGGCCATAGGTTGCGAGCCGCCTGTAGTTCTCATGTTCACTATATTTTCACCATAAATTCTGTTGTGTGCTTTGTTTAAAAAATGACCAATAGGGCTGTCCATTTCAGTTCTAAAAGGTCTTGAGCCCAATTTATAAGTAAAATTTGCCAATTTAGGATAGGTTTGACGCTCCTTTTCCGTTGGTATGGAATCTACCAAATGATAACCTTGGTCTTGGATATAGCTTTTTAGCAATTCCATCAAACGCTTTCCGTCGGATTCTGGCACTAAACGTATATCAATTTCTACCATAACTTCTGCGGGTATAATAGTTCTAACTTTTTCGCCTACCCAACCCGCATTTAAACCCCGAACATTTAATGATGGATACTGCAACGCTTCTTGATAGGTATTGCCAACGGCATTGGCTTTAGCAACGCCAATTCGTTTTTTGATGCTATCTAGATGTTCAGGCACATTGTTAATGGCTTGTTTCTCTTTATCGCTCAAAGTGATGCCATCATAAAATCCAGGTAAGGTTACACGCCCGCTTTCGTCTTTTAATCCACCCAATAATTTAGCCGTTTCAAACACGGGGTTAGGTGCAAAATTTCCATATTGTCCACTATGCAACGCATATCTAGGGCCAAAAACTTTTAATTTGGCAGTGGCAATGCCTCTGGCTCCATAGGTCAATGTGGGTAGATTGCTTACGTGTCTAGTGCCATCCATAATCAAAACCATATCTGCTTTAAGTAGTTCTTTATGGTCGGTTACCGCTTGAGGAAGGGTTGGCGAACCCATTTCTTCTTGAAAATCCATTATCACTTTTACGTTGTACGCGGGTTTAATTTTTTTTGAATGCAATATTTCCAACGCTGAAATAAATGACATTGCAGGTCCTTTGGAATCGGATGCCGAACGGGCAAAAATCCGCCAATCAGGATTTATATCCTCATTAAGATCAGGAAAATCTATTATTTTCCATTCGTTAAGTCCAACTTTTTCTTTGAGTACAGGTTTAAATGGATTTTCTTGATGCCAGGCAGAGGTATCCACAGGTTGGCCATCAATTTGCAAATAAAACAACACGGTTTTTGCTTTTTTATGAAACATTTTTTCAGCAAATAATATGGGAACACCATCGGTGGTAATAGTTTGCGTATTAAAATCCAATTTTTTGAAAATGGCATTGCAATGAGCTAAATTTGCTTCAGTTTGTGCTGGAAAATGCCCATCATTCGGAATTTCTAAAAAACGTTTCAACTTAACTATCGCCTCGGGAAATTTTTGTTCAGCCGACCTTTTAATTTGTTCTTTAGTTAGCGATTGTCCAAAAGAAAGATATCCACAAAATAAAAAAACAAAGAGAAAGTTCTTTTTCATATTTAAAAAGATTGAGAAGTAATTAAGTAAAGATAAACATTGTTTTTTTATCGCATAAAAATTCAAGTTCTTTTTCGTATTTTAGCCTCTCTTATTTACAAAACATTTTTAAGCATAATTATGGCAGAAGACAAAGAAAAAACAGCAAAATTAAAGTCGTTACAATTAACTTTAGATAAATTAGATAAAACTTACGGAAAAGGCTCGGTAATGCGTTTGGGCGATGATGTTACTGAAGATGTTGATGCTATTCCATCAGGTTCTTTAGGATTGGATATCGCATTGGGCGTTGGCGGCTACCCCAGAGGTAGGGTTATAGAAATTTACGGACCAGAATCTTCTGGTAAAACGACGTTAACATTGCACGCTATTGCTGAAGCACAAAAAGCTGGTGGTATTGCAGCATTTATAGATGCAGAACATGCCTTTGACCGGTTTTATGCTCAGAATTTAGGTGTTGATATTGATAATTTAATTATCTCTCAACCAGATCATGGTGAACAAGCCTTGGAAATTGCCGATAATTTAATCCGTTCTGGAGCCATAGATATTGTTGTAATTGACTCTGTTGCTGCATTAACCCCTAAAAGCGAAATTGAAGGTGAAATGGGCGATTCTAAAATGGGCTTGCATGCTCGTTTAATGTCTCAAGCCCTACGTAAACTTACTGGCACTATCAGTAAAACAAAATGTACAGTTATATTTATCAACCAATTACGTGAAAAAATTGGCGTAATGTTTGGCAACCCTGAAACCACTACAGGCGGTAATGCTTTAAAATTTTATGCCTCTGTTCGTTTAGATATAAGAAGAAGAACTCAGATTAAGGATGGCGATAAAGTAGTAGGTAACAGTACTAAAGTAAAAGTGGTCAAAAATAAAGTCGCCCCACCTTTTATGCAGGCAGAATTTGATATTATGTACGGAGAAGGTATTTCTAAAGTTGGCGAAATATTGGATATTGGTGTTGAATTGGGTATCGTTAAAAAAAGTGGTTCTTGGTTTAGTTATGGAGACACTAAATTGGGTCAAGGTAGAGATGCGGTAAAATCACTCATTAAAGATAATCCTGATTTAGCGGAAGAGCTCGAAGCTAAAATTCTTGCAGAGATCAATAAGGATTAATTACATAAAAAGCATAAAAAAAGCGGACATTTGAATTTGTCCGCTTTTTTTGTTCAATAATCAAAAATTACAAAGGTTTATCCTTTGTTTACATTTTTTATATAATGCTCCAAAGCCATTGTCATTGATGGTGTTTCTTTACTCGGAGCTGTAATATCTATACGTAAACCAGCTTCTTCGGCGGCTTTGATAGTAGTATTTCCAAAAACAGCTATTCTGGTTTCGTTCTGCTTAAAGTCGGGAAAATTATGAAACAACGATTCTATACCCGATGGGCTGAAAAACACCAAAACATCGTAATAGACATTCTTTAAATCGGATAAATCACTCGTTACGGTTTTGTAAAGTATAGCCCTTTCCCATTTAACGTCAAGTTCATTCAACAATTCTGGAACTATTGGTTTTAACTTGTCCGACGAAGGCAATAGAAAAGATTCTGTTTTGTGTTTTTTGATCTGTTTCAACAAATCCTGAAAAGTACGTTCACCCACATAAATTTTACGCTTTCTATAAACAACATATTTCTGCAAATAGTAGGCTACAGCTTCAGATTGACAAAAATATTTCATGTCATCAGGTACTGTAAAACGCATTTCTTCTGCTAATCTAAAGTAATTATTAATTGCATTTCTACTGGTAAAAATAACAGCGGTAAATTTAGAAAAATCAATTTTCTGATTTCTCACCTCACGTGCAGGTACACCTTCCACATGAATAAAGGATCTGAAATCAATCTTTACTTTTTGCTTGTCAGATAAGTCAAAATATGGGGATTGTTTGGTGCTAGGAGCTGGTTGAGAAACTAAAATGGTTTTTACTTTCATCTGAGTTATTGAGTTTTTATTGTTCATCCCGAATAGTCGAGAGGCATGCCTGAACTTTAAATCGAAACTTAAATATCTTCGAGGCGTTACATAAATACTTTCTTTATTCTAAAAATGCTCTTAAATAATAAGGATTTTGGTCATTATTATAAAAGGAGCAATTTCGAGCGTGCAAAGATACAAAATAAAATAAAACGATTTTCCAAAAACTAAAGATTGGTTGTTTTTGATCAATAATATGTAATAATATAAAAAGAGTAATACCGCTACAATCAACAAAAAATAGGTATAGATATCTGATTCAAAATAAAAATGAACAGCAATCAATGGTAACATAATTAAGCTATAATTGCTCAAATAAGTTGTTTTTAAAAAGGTAAAATACTTTTGAACCCGCTCTTTTTCAAATAATACGCCCAAAAGTACACCTGCCACAACGCGTAATCCTATAAAAAAACATACAACCAAAATAATTTTTAGGTAAAACAGAAAATCAAAAGAGGCTACCTTAGGTTCAAATAAATGGATGGCTATAAATAATAGAAAAGAAATAACAATAATATAAACCGATAAAAAAATGATATTGAATGAGTTGAAAAGTAAAGGGTTGGCTTTAGAATAACTATTAATATACGTATTGTTTACCAACAGATTTTTTAATTTGTAATACCTGTCGCTCGACTTTAACCTATTTAAAATCAATAAAGTAACCGAAATTAAAAGCATGATTGTAATCCAATCTTTAGAAATTACAACACGCTCTATTGCTTCGTTCATGGCTTAAAATTAGTAACACAAAATTAGTAATATTTTATTAAGGATATTTCTAATGATTAAGTACTTTCAAAAAAACGAATAGAATGAATTAGATGCAAGGCATATTTTTTTGGAATAGTCGCAGTTATTGCAAAAAAATACAATGCGGTCAGATAGTTTATTCTCTTTGGCCTATTTAAAATTTAACTATATTTTAAGTACTTAAATTTTTGATGTAATTTAATTATAAGAAATATCTTCTACCTTTGCGGATTAAATGATTTAGATGTCAGACGCATTAGTTATTATACCCACATTTAACGAAAAAGAAAATATAGAGAATATCATTAAGGCTATATTTTCCCTTCCAAAGGCATTTGATATATTGGTGGTTGACGATAATTCTCCGGATGCTACCGCTTCTATTGTAGAAGACTTGCAATTACAGTTTCCGAATAGATTGCTTTTAGAAAAGAGAAAAGATAAAACCGGCCTTGGAACTGCATATATACATGGTTTTAAATGGGCCTTGGCTAAAAAGTACGATTATATTATCGAAATGGATGCGGATTTTTCACATGACCCCAAAGATCTTATTCGACTCTACCGAGCATGTTATGATTACGGTGCTGATGTTTCTATCGGTTCACGTTATTCAAAAGGGGTAAATGTGGTTAATTGGCCTATGAACAGGGTTTTAATGTCCTATTTTGCCACTAAATATGTACGATTTATCACAAGGATTCCCATACACGATACCACAGCAGGCTTTGTCTGTTATAAACGCAAAGTGCTAGAAACCATAAATTTAGATAAAATCAAATTTGTGGGTTATGCGTTTCAAATTGAAATGAAATTTAAAGCCTGGAAACACGGTTTTAACATTAAGGAAGTTTCCGTTATTTTTACGGATAGGGCATTGGGCAAATCGAAAATGGACAGTTCCATAATTGGCGAAGCGATTTTTGGAGTAATAAAAATGAGGATGAAAGGGTTGCCTAAGTGAGTTGGCAGTCCCGATAGTTATCGGGATCGGTCAGTAGTAAATCATCCCGATTTTATTCGGGGTTTTGTTGACCTACAAGGTCTCCAAGACCTTGTAGGTCTGAACGAACGACGCAATAAATTTTAGAGGATGTAAAATTATTAAAAAGAAAATTAGTTATGAATAATGATTTTTGGAAGTCGGGAGTCAAGAATAAAAATTAGTTAAAAATGAACAGAACGCTAATAAAAAATGTGAAAATTATTAACGAGGGCGAAATTACCCTTGGTGACATCTTGATTGAAGATCAACTGATTGCAGAGGTCGGTACAATTGATACTATTTCCGCAAATACAAAAATTATAGATGGTTTGGGCAAATATGTAATGCCCGGTGTTATTGATGATCAAGTGCATTTTAGAGAGCCAGGCTTAGTTCATAAAGCAACTATTGCTACTGAAAGTAAAGCGGCTGTTGCAGGAGGTATAACCTCATTTATAGAAATGCCCAATACCGTACCACAAGCTACAACACAAACTTTATTACAGAATAAATTTGATATTGCTGCAAGAACTTCGTATGCCAATTATTCTTTTATGTTTGGTGGTACCAATGATAATTTAGAAGAATTGTTAAAAACAGATCCTAATAAAGTGGCAGCGATTAAGCTGTTTTTAGGTTCATCAACAGGCAATATGTTGGTAGATGATGAAAAAGTACTTGAAAAAATATTCTCTTCAACCAAAATGCTGATTGCCGTACATTGTGAGGATGAAATTACCATCCAAGATAACTTAGCCAGTGCAAAAACCATATATGGTGATAATATCCCCATGGATTTCCACCCAAAAATAAGGAGTGAAGAGGCTTGTTATATTTCATCTTCCAAGGCCGTTGCTTTAGCTCAAAAAACAGGGGCGAGATTACATGTTTTTCATCTTTCAACAGCACGGGAAACAGTTTTGTTCAGAAATGATATTCCGTTAGAAGAAAAACAGATTACTGCTGAGGTTTGTGTACATCATCTGTGGTTTGACGATTCGTACTACAAAACTAAAGGAACATTGATTAAATGGAATCCGGCCATTAAAACCAAAGAAGATAAAAAAGGACTTTGGAAGGCCTTGTTGACCGATAAAATAGATGTCATTGCCACAGACCACGCTCCACATACGCTGGAAGAAAAATCACAAGTTTACACCAAAGCACCAAGCGGTGGCCCATTGGTACAACACGGATTATTGGCGATGTTAGAATCCACACGTCATGGAATTCTATCTTTGGAGAAGTTGGTTGAAAAAATGTGTCATAATCCAGCAATTTTATTTCAAATAGAAAAAAGAGGGTATATCAGAAAAGGTTATTTTGCGGATTTGGTTTTGGTAGATTTAGAGTCATCACAAACCATCACAAAAGAAGGAATTTTATACAAATGTGGTTGGTCACCGTTCGAAGGCACAACTTTTAATTCCGAAATTACACATACGTTCGTAAACGGAAACTTGGTATATAACCGAGGAAAGTTTGACAATGATAGTAGAGGTATGCAATTGACTTTTAATCGAAAAAATAATGGAGATTAGAAAATAGAACAGAGAAAACAGATAAAAACAGGGTAAAAAGTCTATTCTCTTTTCTCTATGTTCCATGTTCCAATTTTGTTAACATTACATAAAATGAAACAACTAATATATATACTCATAACTATCACGTTTGCAGCATCCTGTACCAGCAAGACTATTTATAAGAAACCAGATAATTTAATAGAGCAAGATAAAATGGTAGATATCTGGACCGACATTTATATTGCAAGAGGAGCCAGGTCCGTAAAAACGAAAGATTTAAGAAAAAACATCAATTATTTACCCTTGGTTTTTGAAAAACATAAAATAGACAGTGTCCAATTTAGCGAAAGTAATTTCTATTATACTTCAAAAGTAGATGATTATCAGAAAATGTTCGAAGAGGTTAAAAAAAGATTGGAAACCCAAAAAGAAATTTACCAGCCAAAAACGGAATTGGACTCAATAATTGAGCAATCAATGGAGGATGTTGAATAGAAGTCTCTTTCGATAGTTATCGGGTTTAGCCCTCTCCACAAGCGAGTGAGTTTTAATACTCTATCGTTAATAGAAGTTGCGATAATTTCCCCTGAGGGGAAATGCCCAAAGGGCAAAGGGGCTTTAAACTCCTTTGTCTTTTATGTAATTTTTACAAACAGTTTTTATAGTATCATCTAAAGGAATAAACTCGTAATCAAGGGCTTCACTTATTTTTTTGTTGGAATAATTATAAGTGTTATGAGCCGATTTGGACGATTGTTTAGTAATTATCGCTGTTCTGCCAGAAAACTTGCTGAGCACCCAATTAATACGCCATCCGATACCGCTTAAAAGCTTTGTAACCTTTATTGAGGGCCGTTTTTTACCTAAAGCATCTGCAATGGCAAAGAAAACATTCTTAAACGATTCATTTTCGCTGACCAATATGTAACGTTCGTTTTTTATGGAGCTGTCCATCAGTTGAATCATAATAGTTGCGACGTCCCTAACATCCACAAAACCGGTAATTCCCTCGGTATAAAACGGAAACCCCTTATAGGTTTTATCAAATAATTTACCTGAACCTGATTGCCAAAATCCTGAACCTAAAATTACCCCAGGATTTACAATAACTACATCCACACCCTCTTGGCCCGCACGCCATACTTCTAATTCCGCTCCGTGTTTTGTTATGGCATACCCATAATTATTATCGGCTACATTCCATTCGTTCTCTTCGTTTATGCTTGCCATGCCGGCAAGTAGGTCTTTTCCCGATAAAGGTTTGCCAACCGCGGCAACAGAACTGACAAAACAAAGCTTTTCAACATTATTTTCAATACATAGATTTACAATATTTGCAGTGCCCTCAATATTTATTTTTCGCATTTTCCTGTAGTCTTTACTACTAAATGAGATCATTGCTGCACTATGATAAACCTTGCTTATCCCGATAAAAGCATTGGTTAGAGCGGGAATATCATTAATATCTGCTTCAACCCACGTTATGGAGCTGAAAAGCTGTTTAAAATCAGATGAATAGTAGGAGAATACATTTTTAACAGCATCTAAATCGCTATTTTTTCTATGGATTGCCACAATTTTTTCGCCCTGTTTTGACAAAACGAACAACAAATGCGAACCCACCAAACCAGTACCTCCAGTAACTAAAATCATGCCCCTAAATTAGCTAATAATTGGCACTTGATAGCGTATAATTTTTCTTTTTAGCAGTAGGCAAAAACTCCTCCCCTTATTTTCAAGGGGAGGTGCCCAAATGAGATTTTAAATTATGGAGAAATATTGTGGGCGGAGGGGTTTTTTTACTTCTGTCTTCGGCCTTCCAGCTTCGGACTTTTCCCTATCTTTGCCCAAAATTTTACAATTATGACTAATAATTTCGTTGAGGAATTACGTTGGAGAGGCTTATTGCATGATGTTATGCCAGGTACGGAAGATCAATTGAATAAAGAAACGACATCAGCCTATATCGGATTTGACCCAACAGCAGATTCTTTACATATTGGTGGTTTGGTGCCAGTAATAATTTTAAAACATTTTCAAAATTTTGGACATAAACCTATTGCTTTGGTTGGAGGAGCAACGGGAATGATTGGCGACCCTTCAGGAAAATCGAACGAACGGAACTTATTGGACGAAGCTACATTAACCAAAAATGTAAATGGAATTAAAGCTCAACTGTCAAAGTTTTTAGATTTTACATCTGGTGCTGAAAATGCTGCTGAACTGGTCAATAACTATGACTGGATGAAAGATTTGTCTTTTTTAGATTTTGCCAGAGATATCGGTAAACATATTACCGTAAATTACATGATGGCGAAAGATTCGGTAAAAAATAGACTGAATCCCGAAGCCAAAGAAGGGATGAGTTTTACCGAGTTTACGTACCAACTTATTCAAGGATACGATTTTCTGCATTTATATAAAGAGAAAGACTGTTTACTACAAATGGGCGGATCTGATCAATGGGGTAATATTACTACAGGAACAGAACTCATTCGTCGTAAAGTGCAAGGAAAGGCATATGCGATTACCTGTACCTTAATTACCAAAGCCGATGGTACCAAATTCGGAAAATCGGAAGGTGGAAATGTTTGGTTAGATGCTGAACGCACTTCTCCTTATAAATTTTACCAGTATTGGTTAAACGCTTCGGATGAAGATGCTGAAAAGTATATTAAAATATTTACTTTTTTAGACAAACCCACCATTGATGAAATTATAAAAGAACACAAGCATCATCCTCATATGCGAATTTTGCAAAAAACCATTGCAAATGAAGTTACCATGATGGTACACTCTAAAGAAGCGTTGGAAAACGCCATAAAGGCATCGAATATACTGTTCGGAAAGTCAACCTCTGCAGATTTAAAAAGTTTGGATGAAAAAACCTTTTTAGATGTTTTTGAAGGCGTACCACAAGCTGAAATTGCTAAAACCGACTTTGAAAATGGTATTGATATTATTGCTGCACTCAATGAAAAATCAGGATTTTTAAAATCGAATAGTGAAGCTAGAAGGGCGTTAAAAGAGAATTCTATTTCAGTCAATAAAGAAAAGATTGATGAAAATTATAATCTTTCTGTTGCTGATTTAATTGCAGATAAGTTTGTGTTGTTACAGAGAGGGAAAAAGAATTATTTTTTGTTGAGGGTGGTGTAGGTTGAGAAAAATGCATAAAAGTTATGGCAATTTCATTCAAACTCTTTCATTATTCGTCTTCTTGAGGAATTGGTTCGCCATTCATGAATGCCTCAAATGCACCAATTGGGGCAAAATCTATATTAATGTTTGAATAATTATCTTTTTTTCTCCATAAACGGACAGAATCTGTTCCTTTTTTGTGTAACCATTCTAGAGTAACTAATTTTCTTTCTTTTAAACCTAATACATCTACTAATAACCATTGCCCCAATGCTGACTGTCCGTATCTTTTCCCGTTCTCATCAAATTCGGTATTACTGCCCGATTGTAAACCCTTCATATTGCTTTGCGTAACTAAAGAAGGAATTTTTTTACCGTTAGGTAGTTGTAAATAAAAACGGATTTCAGGTTTATTTTTTTTATTCCCTAAAAAATTTTCTTTTTCTTTTTCAAAGTCGAATATGTTTTTTACAAAAAAATTAGGATATTTTTTGTGAAACTGCCGTGGTATAGGAATGTATACTTCATTTAATGGTCTAGGAGTATTACTGTTTTTAGTTTTAGATGCTGCGTTCCAAGCATTTAAACCTGACTTTTCTTCGACTTCTTTGGTTCTGTATGAATATAAGGGTAAATATACTTCAATAATATCTTCTTCAATTTCTTCTGGATTATCAATTATTGTCAGGTAAGCCTCTAGTAGAAAGGAAAAAGGGTCTTCAATGATTTTTACGTCAAACGTTTTTAGTAATAGGCTTTCGTATTTAGCTGAGTCAAATTTTTGCCATATTTGTGAATCCCCAAAAGTATATTTATAATCCTTATTACCATCAGACCAACTTAAAGCTGTTTTGGTTTCTTTGAAATCATTTAAATTTTTGAGATTTATTAAAGGATAGGCACATTCGTTAATTGTAAAACGACCTTTGTCTCGTGTAACATAATGATAAATATTATTTGATTCTATTAAACCAAGTCGCTCGTAGTCACTTAACATTTTTTCATTTCTAATTTCTGAAATTTTATATGCTAAGCCCTCTTTGTCATTACGGAATTCATTTATTTCATCCTGATAGCGTTTAAGTTGCATCACTTTTTGGTATGACGGTTTACTCCCCATCCATGTTTTCAAACCTATTCCAACCCTTACATTTCCAAAAACTGATAAAATATCATGAGGTGTATTTCCTATATCTACATTTTTACCTTTAAATGATTTTGCAAATATCGTTTCTTGATATTTTGAATCAAGATAAGGGATTAAATCTCCTTTTTTTTGTCGAAATAAGTTCGTTAAAGAACCATAAACTTGTAAAAACTTGACGTATTCATCCCTTTGTTCAATTGAGTACTTCTCCCATACACCCATATCAAATGACTTTTATGATTTCTTTGCTAATTCTTTCAACTAAAGTCGTAGTAACTGAATTCCCAGCTTGCATGTAAAGTTTACTATTTGCAAGGTTGGGCAATACATAATTTTTTGGATATCCTTGAAACAAAAAACATTCTTTGGGGCTTAATTTTCTAATACCATAGTTATCTCTTATTAATGGCACATTGTGTCCTCCAGTACCCATATTTGCAGTTAGGGTAGGACAAACATTACTTTTGTTTTCTCTTACATAAACTCTACGCCATTGATAAATAGTATCTTTAGAAAGCATATTTTTATCTAATTCTTTATAATATGCATGAGTTTTTTTGTAATAAAGTTTTTCATCCTGTTTCTCTTTTTCTAAAATATCATGTATTGTTTTGGTTAATTTAACTTTCGCAGGAAATTTAAAATTAGCGAAATTAGTAACTTGGTGGGGGTCAAATGCTACAATAAATATTCTTTCCCTATTCTGAGGAATATTTGCGTGGGTCATTGAGTTTAAAACTTTTGAATAAACTTTATAACCTAATTTTTTCTCTAGTACTGAAACTATAGTTTTAAAAGTATTTCCTTTATCGTGAGAAACTAAATTTTTTACATTTTCTAAAAAAACGACTTTTGGCCTATGCTTTTCAATAATTTGCTCAATATCAAAAAATAATGTTCCTCTGGTGTCAGCAAAACCTTTTCGATATCCTGCAATTGAAAATGCTTGACAAGGAAAACCAGCACATAGGACATCAAAATTTTGTGGAATAAAATCTTTGACTCTTTCTTTTGTTATATCTCCAAAAGGGATTTCCCCAAAATTTTCTCTGTAGGTTTTTTTAGCACTTTTTTCCCACTCGCTTGTAAAAACACATTTTCCACCAACATTTTGTAATGCCAATCTAAAACCTCCAATACCTGCAAACAAATCAATGAATTTAAAAGTGTAATTTTTAGGCGTAGGAAACGGAACATTTTCAACTTCAAAAAGTAATTGTTGCAATGCGTCCTCTGAGGCGATTGAACTTTTCTCTACATTCTGTTTGTATTCAACAAAAAGACTTAAAACCTTTTCACCAATATTTTTATAGTGTTTTGATACTCCATTTTTATAATTGTGCAAATAATGAGTTAAAATAGCCTTGTCATTGGGTTCAATAACTTTGATTTGATAGTTTTTGCCATCAAATTCTTCTATACTAATTTTCTCTTTTGTGGAATTCAATTTGATGATAGTATTAATTGTAACAAACTTACAATTTTTATTTTATTTTCAAACATTTTAGGAATTATGGAATGCAATAGCATTTCAAAAAAACTAAACTTACTCCCCAACCCTCCTTAAATCCAAATCCTGAAAATCATAGCTAAAATCAATATTTGGCGAAATTCCTTTCATTTTTATGGCAATGGCTTTTCCATTTTCATCCAACGTAAACATCGCCAACGCATCTGCTGGCATATCTTGGTAATCCCATTTAATGGCAAAAGTATTGGCTTGGTAAAAGTGCATTTTACCTGTAAGTTTAGGCGATCGTAAAGATGTAAACCAAAGTTTATTGTCTTTCTCAAAAATCTTGATGTTACCGAACCAATTGTCTTTATAAGTACCTACGAAGTTGGAGTTATTAACGTGATTGGATTTTGCATTAGCAACTGTTTCCCAAACGGCTTTGGTAATGGAATCACTTTCCGTATTATTTTTTTGAAGCCTATCTGATACCTCTGTTATCCAATCTTTCTTTTCAACGCCTAAATAAGCATCCATAATTGTATTGGGAACGGTCCAAAAACCATAACCTCCAGAGTCAGTATTGGTAAGTACCACAATACCCAATTTTAGTTCAGGAATAAGAATGGTTCTTGACAGCATTCCCGGTAAACCGCCGGTATGCTCTACCACTACATAACCAGCTTTATCATTAAGTCGCCAACCCAACCCATACGCATTAAAATGTGTTTTGTAAGGTGGTTCTGGCACTACGTTGAATCCAATATTTGTATGCGGCTTCCAAAGCTCGGCATGGTTTTTTTTGGAAATGAGTTGTTTTTCATCATCTTTACCATAGGCACCGTTGTTTAGGTTCATGATAAGCCATTTGCTTAAATCGTTAACGCTTGCATAGATGCCACCTGCTGCCCCTAAAGATTCGTCGTTTTTTGTATAATGTTTGAGCTGTTTGAGTTTACCGTTTTCCGTTGCGTGTGGAAAAGCGACGTTGCTTTTGTCTTTTAAACGTTGGTAAACACCAACAGATTTTTGCATACCCAAAGGTTTCATTATTCTAGTTTCTACAAATTCTGCCCAAGGCATTCCACTAACCCTAGCCACCACTTCACCTGCCACAACATAGAGCAGGTTATCATAATCGTATTTTGTTCTAAAAGCTGAAACTGGTTTTTGATATTGAAAACTGTTTAATACATCTTTAACGGTAAAGTCTGAACCATCGGGGAAAAACATTAAATCACCCGCTCCGAGTCCGAGACCGCTTCTGTGCGTTAATAAATCTTGGATATTAAAATTTTCCGTTACATACGGATCGTACATTTTAAATTCGGGAATATAATCTACAACCTTATCTAACCAGTTCAGTTTGCCTTCATCAACCAACATACCTAATGCCGTTGTTGTAAAAGCTTTAGAATTGGATGCAATGGCGAACAAAGTGTTTTCATCAACTTTCTGATTATTGTTAGCAGAACTAACGCCATATCCCTTCATGTGGACTATTTTATTGTCTTTTACAACGGCAACAGCAATCCCTGCATTCGGCATTACGGACATTGCTTTATTAACAATTGAGTCTATTTGTGTTGAAGAATAGCTTTGGCTAAAAAGTGGTTGTGAGATTACTAAATAGACAATTGATAGGGTTAGGAAAATTGTTTTTTTCATGGCTATAAATAGTTGAATTACACACACGAAGCTAGTTTAAAATTTATTGCGAAGCAAATGAATAAAATACTAGGCGGTATTATTATGAATTTAAATTATTGAATTTCAGTTAATTATTAAAATAAAAACTAAGTAAATCCAACTGCCCAGTATTTACGGGCTTTTAAGACTTTATCACATTTAAAGTAGGAATTTCACCCTCAAAATTGTTCTATAAATGTAATAGGAATTTAAAATAAGTGGAAAATGACACAAGAAATAAAACGTAAACTGACCCGACAAAAATTAATAGACAAAGGTTATGAGTTAATTAATACCTATGGGTATCATTCAATAAGTATTGACAACATAATAAAAGAAGTGAGTTTAACCAAAGGTGCTTTTTATTATCATTTTGAAAATAAGCATCATTTTGTGGAGGCTATTATTCAAGAAAAAGTGAGCAAGGAAATTCATAGTGATTTTATTGAACCGCTTTCTGAACGTGGAAATCCGATATTTATACTTGGCGATTTATTGCAAGAGAGATTGATCAACGATAAATCGTTACACCTTAATTTAGGCAGTCCTTTAATCAATTTCATTGTCGATTTAAGCCATGAAGCAAATGACTATGATTTGCAATTGCAATTGAAAGACATTATGAACGAATGGAAAGTTGCTTTGATTAATTTTCTATACAGAGGCATTGACGATGGATATTTAAACCGTCATATCAATACCGAACCTGCGGCAGAGTTTATCATTAGTTCTTTAGAAGGCGTTAGAACCATGAAAAGAATTACCAACGACAAAAGTATATTTTACAATTATATAGAACAGTTTAAGAATTATTTGGATACTTTAAAGACAACCGAATCAGATAGCGGTGTTAGACGGTATCAGTTGGTCAGTTAATAGCTCCCCGATAGCTCTATCGGGACTAGCCTCTTATTAGGGGAGGAAACTATCACGTGTAAATTGTTTTCATAGCGGTTGAACTCCTCTATATTTAATTAAAACTACATGAAAACACCCCTAAAGTCCCCTCACCGCGTGTCGCTAAAGCTTTAGTGGAGGCACAAGGGGACAATACTCACAGCGAAAACCCCAAAAGTCATTTAAAAACCCCAAAAATTGTTAATCAATTTTAACTTCGTACCTTTTTTCCTCGTACTTCGTACCTAAACCAACAAATTACACCCTCTAACATCAGAATGGTCAAACCTGCCAAGCACTTCAAAACTTCCGTCTTTATAGACTTTTCCTAAATCTTGTGTAGCTATAAATGAACAGGAATTAACATTAGCCAAATCAATAACATTAATACCACCGGTTTTCTTGTTGGATAATAGTTGTAACGGATCTTCGGTGTCTCTTATTAAAACTTTCATCCAAGGCGGTGTGTTAAAAATACCGTTTCCTTTGGAATAGGCTTGGCTTAATAATTCGGTCATTCCATATTCAGAATGAATTTGGTCAACTCCAAAACCGTTTTTTAGAATATCGTGCAATTCATTTCTAATCAATTCTTTACGACGACCTTTCATACCGCCAGTTTCCATAACAATGGTGTTTTTTAGGTTGAAAGTATAGTTTTCAACCAAATCCAACAAAGCAAAAGAAACACCAATTAGCAAAACCTTTTCTCCCTTTTCATCCAAATCATTTAAGGTTTCATTTAATGCTGATAAATTGTCCAAATAGAATCCGCTTTTAGTTTTTTTTGACCGTTTTATCAAGTCATCAACCATATAAATCAACGAAGAACCATCACGTTCCAAATAGGAGGGAAGTAGGGCCAAAACTGTATAGTTTTCAATATTTCCATAAAAATGTTCAAAACCACTTAAGTAGCTTTTTTCATACAAAGAAATATCGGTTACTTGATGTTTACTCGTGGTAGTTCCTGTGGTACCTGAACTGGTAAATATTTGTTGAACAGCATACGTTGAGGAAATTATGCTGTGTGATTTGAAAAACTGAATGGGCAAAAACGGAATTTCTTCAATGGACCTTACATCGCTAGAATACATATTCAACAACGTACAAAATGCACGATATACCTTATTGTTTTTAAATTGATGATTAAAAACAGATAAAGCGAGAGCGGTAAAATCCTCTTGAGATTGGATGTTAAAAATTTTATTTTGATCCATAAAGTTCTGACAAAATTAAGCAACCTTTTTCTATAGTAATCATCTTGGTATAAAATTAAAACAATCAAACAATGAATAGACGCCATTTATTTTCTTTAATTTTTCTAACCTTGGTATTATTTTCGTGCGAATCGGAAACTGACGAGCCATTGCCCGATTTTAATTCCATAGCTAAAAGTGGAGAAATTGTAGAGTCCAATAACAAATTTGCTTTTGATCTCTTTAAACAGGTTGCAAATGAAGAAACTAAGGCAAATTTTATGATTTCGCCAGTAAGTGCATCGTTGGCTTTGGGTATGGTCTATAACGGAGCCGAAAACGAAACAAAAAGTGCATTTAATACTGTTTTTAATTACGGCGATGCTTCTTTAGAGGAAGTTAATTTGGTAAATCAAAATATAATTGATCAGTTGACGGACAATAGCTCTGGATCTACATTTAATATTGCCAATTCTTTGTGGATTGAAAACAATTTTCCCGTAAAGGATAATTTTGTCGATTTAAACAAGCAATTTTATGATGCAAAAGTTGAGAGTTTAGATTTTAAAGACCCTAAATCTGTTGATATTATCAATAATTGGGTTGCCGATAAAACCCAACAGAAAATACCTACTATTATTGATGCTATTGACCCTGGAATGGTTTTATTCGCTATAAATGCTCTGTACTTTAAAAGCGATTGGAAATATACTTTTAAGGAAGAAAACACGCACAAACAACCATTTTATCCTGAAAATGGAACAGCAGCAGATGTGGACATGATGAATATGGAACAGGATTTATCTTTTTTGTCCAATGATCTATTTTCATCGGTTATTTTACCATATAAAAATGACAAATACAAAATGATGTTGTTTATACCAAATGAAGGAAAAAATGTTTCAGATATCAGTGCAAAAATGGATCAAGAGAGCTGGGATAGTTGGCTCGGTCAATATTATGAGGCCGGAGTTTCTCTAAGTATGCCAAAATTTACTTTTGATTATGAAACAATGTTAAACGATGCCCTTAAAAATTTAGGATTGGGCGTAGCTTTTACTGATGCCGCAGATTTTAGCGGATTAAGCGATAGACCCACCAAAATTTCTTTTGTAAAACAAAAAACCTTTATAGAAGTAAACGAAAAGGGTACAGAAGCGGCAGCCGTAACTGCAGTTGGTATTGAAACCACATCTGCTGGACAAAACATACAATTAATGTTAAATAGACCTTTTCTGTTCTTAATTACCGAAAAAAACACAAACTCTATTTGTTTTATTGGCAAAGTAGGTCTGCCCGAATACGAATAAGCTTAAATTTACGCAACCTTAATGCAAACCATACATCTTTAGCATAAGTAATAAAAAAAAAATTAGTATTATGATTAAAAAAATTTTAATAATCTTTTTGGTCGCTGTTACGTCGGTTTCATGTAAGCTAGGTGACGATAACGATCAAAATCTTGTTTTAAAATCATTACCGATTAAGGAAGCGGTTGTACCCGCAGAGTTTGAATTTGGTATGTCTTACACCATAAAAGTAGAATATGATCTACCTGATGGCTGCCATAGTTTTTATGATTTATATTATAAACAAGAAGGTACATCAAGAATTGTTGCAATAACTGCAATTGTAGATACAAAAGCTGCTTGTACGGAGGCAATTATTCCAAAAGAACATGAATTTGTGGTAAATGTAGCACAACAACAAGATTATACTTTCAGATTTTGGAAAGGAGAAGATAACGACGGTAACGATATTTTTGAAGATGTTGTTGTACCGGTAATAAATTAACCAATTTGAATAATGAGTTTAAAAGAGCTCATAAATAGCTGTAAGCAAAATGATATTAAAGCCCAGTCTCAAATTTACCAGCTATATGCTGGTAAATTGTTTGGGTTGTGCCTGAAATATTCTAAAAATTACCAAGAAGCCCAAGACAATTTACACGAAGGATTTATTACCATTTTTAATAAAATTGAACAATACCAGTTCAAAGGTTCTTTTGAAGGATGGTTAAAAAGAATAATTATTAACACGGCGTTACAGACTTATAGAAAAAAAAATGTGTTAAGCCTAGTTAATGAAGAAATACCGGATGTTGAGGTTGAAGTAGAAATAGAGGATGACGAAATATCGTTAGATTTTTTACTAAAACTGATACAAGAGTTACCGGAAAGGTATCAAATGGTGTTTAATTTGTATGTATTGGACGGTTATCCGCACAAGGAAATTGCCAAAATGCTGAATATTTCCGAGGGTACATCAAAATCAAATTTATCAAGAGCTAGGGTAATATTAAGAAATAAAATAGAAGCCGATCAACTAAACAAAAACGAAGCACTTTAACAATGAGTGACAATAAGAACATAGACAGATTATTTCAAGAAAAATTCAAAGATTATGAAGTTTTTCCTGATCCCAATGTATGGAAAGGCATTGAGAGCGAACTTACGAAAAAGAAGAAGAGAAGAATTATACCGCTGTGGTTGCGTTTAGCTGGTGCAGCGGCAATTCTGTTGCTTTTAATTCCTGCCGGATATTGGTATTTCGCCAATAATAATAACACAAAACCAGCTATTCCTGACACAAACATTATTACCGACACAGATAAAAATGATGAGTTGACAAAAGAAAATCAATCTTCTGATGATGAGAAAACAAAAGACTCTGAAAAGGATGATGATTCTGATAATTTGAACCAGAAACAAAACGATAAAACCTTTATTACTACAACCCAGCAACCGAACCAAAAGAATTCGAGCAATAAAAAGGACAATGTTATTGAGGAAAATATAAAAATCAATGAGATAGTTGAAAATAATGAAGGAATAGCATCTCAACAAAAACCGGTTGAACAACAAGAAAATAAAGCTGAAAATCAACTTAAAATTTTAGAGCGGCAACAAAATGTTGAAGAAACTAAAGTTGCTATCTCAGAAAAAGCAGAAGATAAAAACGCTAAAAAAACGGATTTAATAGAGGAACTGAAAAAGCAAAACACAGAAGATAAAATTACGAATATAAACGATAAAAAATGGTCAATTGGTTCCACTATTGGTCCCGTTTATCTGAATACTTCAAGTAAAGGTTCGCCTATTGACCCTTCTTTGGCAAATAATACCAAAACCGGTAATAATTCAATTTCTTACGGTTTAAAGGTAAATTATAAAATTTCTGATAAATTCAGTTTGCAGTCTGGTATTCAGAATGTTGATTTAGGCTACGCTACCGAAAATGTTTCGGTAATTGCTTCCTCTGCTTTGTTAGATAATTCTAAAACGAATATCAATTCGGATATGGGGGCAACATTGCAAGTTTCGTCAACGGCTGCTCAAAATTCGGAAACTTTTAGCCAACGTTCTCCATTTGATAGTAACGGAAGTCTAGACCAGTCTTTTAGTTATGTTGAGGTGCCTTTAGAAGCAAAATATGCTATTGTTCAAAAAAAATTAGGTGTAAATGTAGTGGGCGGGTTTAGTACGTATTTTTTATACGATAATGATGTCTCCATTACCTCTTTTGGTAAAAAAACCTCTCTGGGCGAAGCATCTAACCTTAACGATTTAAACTTTAGTGGAAACGTCGGGCTTGATGTAAATTACAATCTCAGTCCGAATTTATACATAAACGCATCACCCATGCTTAAATATCAATTGAATACTTTTTCTGAAAATTCAGGTGGATTCAAACCCTATTTCTTTGGTGTTTACGCGGGGTTAAATTTTAGGTTTTAGTTGGTTAATTTATATTTGGTTGGTTGCCAAATATAGCTTTAAAGTCGAGCTTTTTGCTCGACTTTTTTGTTTGTTCGGCTGAAAAGCAGGATCTTTCATTTTTTCTTGTAATAGTTATTATTAATCTTGATTAAAACTTTGTGAAACCACCTTTTTAATATTCTTTTCCATAATTTATATTTCGTAAATTAGCTGTTAAATAGATAATAGTAAAATGATAGCAATAGCAAAAGATTTTGGTATAAAAGAAGCCTTTGAAAAATTGGGCGTAAAAGACATAAATGACGGAACTTCAACAGGTTCAAATAACTTTAGTAATGGTGATTTTATAGAGTCGTATTCTCCAGTAGATGGACAATTGATTGGCAAAGTTAAAACGACCACGGCTGACGATTATGAAAAAGTTATGGAAGCCGCAACTGATGCCTTTAAATCTTGGCGTACAAAACCAGCACCACAACGTGGTGAAATTGTTAGACAATTTGGTGATAAATTAAGGGAGAAAAAAGAGGCTTTGGGCAAATTAGTTTCTTATGAAATGGGCAAAAGCTACCAAGAAGGGCTGGGCGAAGTTCAGGAAATGATAGATATATGCGATTTCGCTGTGGGTTTATCACGACAATTACATGGTTTTACCATGCATAGTGAGCGTCCCGGACATAGAATGTATGATCAATATCATCCTTTGGGTGTTGTGGGTATTATTTCCGCATTCAACTTTCCCGTTGCCGTTTGGGCTTGGAACACAGCGTTAGCATGGGTTTGTGGCGATGTTTGTGTATGGAAACCATCTGAAAAAGCACCTTTGTGTGGCATTGCTTGTCAAAATATAGCCGCTGAGGTTTTTAAAGCTAATGATTTACCAGAAGGAATATGTAACTTAATAAACGGTGATTATAAGGTAGGCGAGTTTATGACGATAGATAAACGTGTGCCTTTAATTTCGGCAACAGGTTCTACCCGAATGGGAAAAATCGTAGCTCAAGAAGTGGCTAAAAGATTAGGTAGGTCTTTATTGGAATTAGGAGGAAACAATGCTATTATCGTTACACCAGATGCAGATATTAAAATGACGGTTATTGGAGCTGTATTTGGAGCTGTGGGCACCGCTGGACAACGTTGTACCTCCACAAGAAGACTTGTTATCCACGAAAGTGTGTACGATAAAGTTAAAAATGCTATTGTAGATGCTTATAAACAACTGCGAATCGGCAATCCGTTGGACGAAAACAACCATGTTGGGCCATTAATTGATAAAGATGCGGTTGAGATGTACCAACAAGCCCTAAAAAAGGTGGTTGAAGAAGGTGGAAAACTGGTCATTGAAGGCGGTGTACTTTCCGGCGAAGGTTATGAAAGTGGTTGTTATGTAAAACCTGCCATTGCCGAAGCAAAACCTCATTTTGAAATCGTGCAACATGAAACTTTTGCACCTGTTTTGTATTTATTAAAGTATTCAGGAGGTGTTGAAAATGCCATAGAAATTCAAAATGAAGTGGCTCAAGGATTGTCTTCTGCTATTATGACCAATAACTTACGCGAAGCCGAACGGTTTTTATCACATGCTGGTTCAGATTGCGGTATTGCCAATGTAAATATTGGCACCTCTGGTGCCGAAATAGGTGGTGCTTTTGGTGGTGAAAAAGAAACGGGGGGCGGACGCGAATCGGGTTCTGATGCGTGGAAAGTCTATATGAGACGACAGACCAATACAATTAATTACACGGAAGACTTGCCTTTGGCACAAGGGATAAAATTCGACTTGTAACAAAAAAAGCCTTGTTTCAGTGCCGATTTTTTCGGGAGAAACAAGGCCTATCTCAAATTGGAAAATAGTAGTACAAACTTCATTCATTTAGAAAAACCAGTCAAGGGGAAAAACCCTAGAATTGAAAGGGGATTTTTCCTAACTAAAGTGTCTTTTTAACAATTGTACTACTTGCCTGTGCAGTGCAAAACACGAGTAGATCAGCAATATTAACATGTGGAGGTCTCGAAATTGCGAAATAAATAATTTCCGCAACATCTTCTGCTTGTAAGGCTTTATAACCTTTATAAACGGTATCTGCAACAGCATCTCCTTTAAAACGTACCTGAGAAAATTCTGTTTCTACCAATCCTGGGTTAATAGCTCCGACTTTAATCCCATAGGGGTTCAAGTCAATCCGCATACCTTCTGTAATCGCTAAAACGGCGTGCTTACTGCCACAATAAACATTTCCTTTAGGATAAACCTCTTTGCCTGCCGATGAACCAATATTAATAATATGTCCACTTTCCCGTTCAACCATTTGTGGAATAATAGCTTTGCTGACGTAAAGTAATCCTTTTACATTGATGTCCATCATTGCATCCCAATCTTCTAAGCTACCATCATGGATTGGATCTAACCCATGTGCGTTTCCCGCATTATTTATGAGTATATCTATACGCTTAAAATCCTCTGGAAGCGAATTTATGGCCTCAGAAACTGCTTTTTTGTCAGATACGTCAAAATTAAGGGTACAAACTTCGGTTTTTTGCTCCAACTCTTCTTGTATGGTTTTCAAACGTTCTTTACGTCTTCCACAAAGAACTAACTTTATGTTGTTTTTGGCGAGTTCATGGGCGGTCGCTAACCCTATTCCACTTGTTGCTCCCGTAATAAATGCTGTTTTGTTCATGCTTTAAAATTAAGCAAATCCTAAGTTTTTTAGAATATTTATTGCCAAAATTCGTTTCTATATGGAAGCGGTTTTATACTTTTAGTGCCTATTTTGGTATGAAATTTGTCTTATGTGGTATGATAAAATTATAAAAATCAACTAGTTAATAAATAAATTATGAAAAAAAAATTACTTTATATATTAGGTTTAACGATTTTAGTGGGCTTTATGAGCTTTACACTGCAAGAAGACCGTTGGAAAGCCCCTGAAGGAGCTAAAGATCTTAAAAACCCTGTTAGTTCAGCTGATAAAGCGGAATCTATCAAAAGAGGAGCAAAAATCTTTAAGACCCGTTGTATGATTTGTCATGGTACAGAAGGTAAAGGCGATGGTATTGGTGGAAAAGCATTGAGCCCCAAGCCACAAAACTTAACTTCCAGCATGGTACAATCACAAGCCGATGGTGAAATTTTTTGGAAAGTTACCAATGGTAGAAACGATATGATTAAATGGGGACCTATCCTTACGGAAGAACAACGTTGGGATGTTGTTAATTATGTGAGAACATTGAAATAGGAATTCTGAATATGTTCGTCATGCTGAACCTATCTGCCGACGGGCAGGCTCGTTTCAGCATCACATTACCTCGGTATTATAGAATGTGACCCTGAACAAGCTCAGGGTGACATTGATTTTAATTGCGAACATTCAGCCCAATTCTACTGACTATACCTTAACTTACGTAAAACCCTTAAGGCATCCTTTAATTTTATATAAGCGGTTTTGTCTGGCAATCTTCGTAAATAGGACCTTGCCAACTCCAACCTGTCCTTAGCATCTTTAAATCCGTTTAAGGAGCATATTAAGTAGGTAGTAGGTATTTGTTCTAAATCTACTTTGTTGTTTTTCGATAAAGGAATGCCTTTTTCTAATTTTTCTAAAATGGCGTTGTTATTATTGTATATATGCCTTAAAACTACAGAATCAAAGGTTGGAGGATTAAAAAGGATTTCACTGGCAATATCGTAAGTGCCGTTTTCTTTAAAGTTTATGATCGTTTTTTCTAACGGATAATAAGTTTGGTCATTTTCAAAGCCCAATTGGATATATTCCGTAATAATAAATGATTGTTTGTTATAATCAATTTCCACCTCGTCAAACGCAGAATAAAACAACCTAATTTGTTCATTTACTAGTTCAATGTCAACTCTAGAATAAAGTGTTTTGCCCTCTAACTCTTTTTTAATGCCCGCCCAGCACAACACAAAATGATCTTTAAAAACAATATAAGCAGGATTTAACTCCTGTTGATGGTCGTTTATAAAATCAAAAACACCGTCTAAAGTTAATTTTATGTTGTTGGTAGCATTTTTTTCAATAGCCTCAACAATGGCTTTATTCGTATTTTTTAATGCTACTTCTTTTACAGCGATGGAATTGCTTCCTTGCCTCAGAAAAATACTTTTTTTGGAATATTTCCAAATGCCTTTTTTAAGTGAAGTAATTTTTTTTAAGGGATTAATGGTTACCAAACCCACAACTTTATGACGGGGCAATTTCGGAAAAGCTATATTCTCATATTGTATTTTGGGCGGATTGTTAAAATAGGCGTTAACTAGGTTTTGAATTTTACTGTCGTCATAAAAATCTACACCAATAATTTTATTGCTCTCATCTTCAATACCAATCACTATGTACGAATTATTTTGTGGATTGGAATTGGACAAGGCACAAACATGCTTTAAAAACTTGGCTTTTCCTTCTTTTGAGCCTAAGTTTAATTGTATTTTTTTATCATAAAAACTATTCTCGTCATTATAAGCGAGTAGGTTTTTGATTAAAAGACGTTTGTTGAGCATTGTTTAGATATGAGACCTTAGACCCGTCTGCCGACAGGCAGGCTTGTGATTTTAGACAAGTAGACTTAAGAATTAAGACAAAAAAAAATACATTTTTTAGACCTTAAAGTTAAAAAAATAATTTGAGGTATAAATGTGAAATCATCTCACGTCTCACATCTAAAATCTAGACATAAAAAAACCGCCCCGAGTAATCGGGGCGGGGATGGTTGAACTTAATCAACCAAAATCAACTAACCAAACCTTATCTTTATACTGTGTCCTCTGTAGCTTTTTAGTGAAAGAGGATTATTATTTCTTTTTTATATTTCTCTTTTTTGTTTTGCGATTTGTTTTAAATCGCTTTCTTGTTTCGGGGATTTGTCCTTTTGCTTTAGCATTTTTAAAGACAATATTGGTTCTTCCTTTAAATGTATATATAGTTTCGGAAGCTATATGATACAAATCTATTTCACCATCATTAATAACGCTTAATTCAAATTCTTCATTGTCCGACGAATCATAATCTAATGTTAAAATTTTTAGATCGTCATAACCCTCAACATCAAAGACCTCATAACCTCCTACATAATCCCAATTAATATATTCAACATTCGTGCCAAAGTCATCTTGAGAAGACCTAAAAGTGGTTGTTTGTTCGGGTGTAAATTGTAAGAAATTCTCATTATCAAACTCGTTTACAGCACCTTGCTGACTAGTTGCGGTTTTTTCCCAAGCTACGTACTCCTGTAAAAAGTATTCTATGTTGTCATAAAAAACAAAGTCATAGTCAAAATTACTTTTTTGGTATCCAATTAAATAATAAGATGTATTCGTGTAGCTATCTCTTATTTTAATTTCATCTCCGGCCAGTTGTATCACTTCTAAATCAATAAAACCATCTTCGTTATGATCAATTTCCAATACACCGTTAATAGTTTCGTAATATCCAATTTGATCACCATAACCATTACCAACACTTCCTAAACCAACCATATTGTTATTAGCTATTAAATTTCCGTTTTGAAAAGATATTGTGAAAGCTTTTGACAAAAAAGGTATATCAACGCTACCAGTGGTTCTATTATAATCTATATACCATAAATCATATGATGTTACCAACTGCTCCAACGAAATGGAATCGTCATAAGGGTCATCGTGCACCACACAGGAAGTGAAGAGTGCTGTAGTTAGAAATAATATGCTAAGTAATTTTAAAGCTTTCATAAGCGTAAATTTTAAATTCACTTAGGATATTCCAAAAGTTGTGCCAAAACCTCACCCGGAAATACAAAAGTGTATTTCCGACCTCTCCCAAGGAGAGGTAAATGGGTAACCCCGATGGGGAATATTTTTTTAGTTTATGGATAGATTATCATCTTCCCTTTTTGAAGGGTATCTAACTTAAAATAACGTTTTTTGTTATTAATGGTATAGCTAATAACACATTCGTTTTTAGATAATTCGAAAGGTGATTTTTTATCTAGTGATGGTGGCTTGTTACCAAATTCTTTTTTCGGATCCTTATCTAAAATTATCATTTTATCCGTAACATCGGACGAGTTGAACTTACCGGATATAACAGTTTTTTCATCGGATGAATCTACACTTATATTAACGAATTTGTTATTATAGTAGATAGAATCAAACTGGATATTATCGTCAATTTTTTCAGCAAACTCTATGGTAACCATTGTTCCTTTAGAACCCGGCTTACCTCCAACCCATTCTTGTTGTTGGGCTTTCGTAATTGTAAATGGAGGTTTTTTATCAAACTGACCGCTAGCACAATTTGTAAATAGACTTAGTATTAAAATACTTGATAATAGTGTTACAGGAATCTTCATAATTTACTTTTTAGAAAAAGAATTGCAATTTGGATGCCAAATAATAGATTTGAGATGTTTGACATGAGTATTTAGGTTTTGAAACAATCAAAATTTAACACGGTTTTTCTGATTCTCGTTATTGTCCTGCAGTTTTCGCCGAAATTTTAACTCTGAACTCAAAACTCTGAACTAATAAGCTCTCTTATTATTTCCTTCAAAAAAGTTTATAAAGGCTCTATTGACTACTTTTGTGCCTCCAATTGTAGGATAATCACCACTAAAATACCAATCACCTGCATTTTTAGGACAAGCTTTGTGAAGGTTTTCCAAGGGTTGAAAAATAACTTTTATGTCAGCATTAATACTTTTAGTTTTTAGCATTTGAGCCACTTTATCGGAAACTTGTTCTACCGTAAACGGATTGTAAATTTCTTTTACATAATTTTCAATCTCGTCGTCTTTCAACTCATCTTGATGTTTACATTTTTTATAAACTTCTTCTACTAAATGATATTGATTCGTTTCTTTAAGTAACTCAATTGTGGCTTTAAAAGCAATAAATTCTTCTAGTTTGGCCATATCAATACCATAACAATCGGGATACCTAATTTGAGGAGCTGAAGAAACAATTACTATTTTTTTAGGGTTTAACCTATCCAAAATTTTAATGATGCTCTTTTTTAGCGTAGTACCTCGTACAATGCTGTCATCAATAATTACCAGATTATCCGTTGGTTTAACAACACCATATGTAATATCGTAAACGTGTGCTACCAAATCGTCTCTGCTATTGTCATCGGCAATAAATGTCCGTAATTTGGCATCTTTTATGGCAATTTTTTCAATACGCGGCCTTTCCGATAAAATTTCCGTTACTTTCCTTAAGGATAAATTGCGTTGCCCTTCTAAAATTCGTTTTAATTTAAATTTATTTAAATAGTCTTCTGCTGCTTCTGATATTCCAAAAAATGAAGTTTCAGCCGTATTTGGTATGTACGAAAATACCGTATTATTTATGTCACTATCAATATTTTTTAATATTGTAGGAAAGATAAGTTTACCTAAATTCTTACGTTCATTATAAATTTCGGCATCACTACCTCTTGAAAAATATATACGCTCAAAAGAGCAAGACTTTTTTTCACGTTGTTCTAAAACCTGCTCAACTGAGACCTTGCCATTTTTCTTGATTATTAAGGCATGTGCCCGCTCCAACTCTTTAACATCATCAAACGAAACATTAAATGCGGTCTGTATAACGGGTCGTTCTGAAGCTACTACAACTACCTCGTCATCTTTATAGTAATATGCCGGTCTGATTCCTGACGGATCTCTTAACACAAAAGCATCGCCATGGCCTAATAAACCTACCATGGCATAACCGCCATCCCAGTTTTTAGAGGCTCTTTGTAATATTTTTTTTATGTCGAGTTCTTCTTCAATTACTAAAGAAGCTTCTCTTTTTGAAATGTTTTTCTCTTTACATTGTTGGTAAAGTTTACCCACTTCGTCATCTAAAAAATGACCGATTTTTTCCATTACTGTAACAGTATCGGTATTTTCTTTGGGATGCTGACCGAGTTCTATCAATTCTTCGAGCAATTCATTGGAATTGGTCATATTAAAATTACCCGCAACAATCAGGTTTTTATGTTTCCAGTTATTTTGACGTAAAAAAGGGTGGACACTCTCAATACTGTTTCTGCCAAAAGTTCCATAACGCACATGACCTAAAAAGACATTACCAACGTAAGGTATATTTTCTATTTGCCATTGCACATCGTTCTTCTTGGATGGATTTTTTTCAAGCTCTGCATTTAAACGATTATTGATTTGGGCAAAAATATCCTGAATTGGTGACGTTTCATTTGAACGAACGCGGCTCATAAAGCGAGTACCGGGTTCAACATCAAATTTTACACTTGCAAAACCAGCACCGTCTTGACCACGATTGTGCTGTTTTTCCATCAATAAGTACATTTTGTTAATGGCGTAAAAAGAAGTACCGTATTTTTTTTGGTAGTAAGACAATGGTTTTAATAATCTTACTAATGCTATTCCACATTCGTGTTTAATGGCGTCACTCATTATTTGGTATTTAATAAAAAATCCGCATAAAAATGCGGAATACAATTAAGTTAATTCTATTTCAAATTGTGTTAGTTCTTTAAACCTTTTCAATCTATTTTGAATTTCGTCTTTGGTTAAATCTTCCATACGTCGTGTTCCAAATTTTTCCACCGAAAACGAAGCCATGTTAGATCCGTATATTATGGCATTTTTCATATTTTCGAATGAAATATCTCTCGTTTGTGCTAAATAACCTATAAAACCTCCTGCAAACGTATCACCTGCACCCGTTGGGTCAAAAACTTCTTCCAAGGGTAATGCTGGGGCAAAAAAGATGTTTTCCTTATGAAATAACAATGCTCCATGCTCCCCCTTCTTTATAACAACATATTTTGGCCCCATAGTTGAAATTTTTTGTGCCGCTTTAACCAAAGAATATTCCCCACTTAATTGTCTTGCTTCCTCATCGTTTATGGTAATTACGTCAATTTTTTTAATGACTTCTATCAGTTCGTCCCAAGCGTTGTCCATCCAAAAGTTCATGGTATCTAGTACTGTTAGCTTTGGTCGGTTTGGTATCTGTTTAATTACAGCCATTTGTACCGAAGGGTGTAAATTACCCAACATTAAAAAATCGGTATCCTTAAAATTTTCGGGGACAATCGGGTTAAAATCGGCCAATGTGTTGAGTTCTGTAACTAAAGTATCACGGGTATTCATATCATTATGATATTTACCGCTCCAAAAGAATGTTTTACCACCTTTAACGATTTCAATTCCAGTGGTGTCTATATTTTTGCTTTTTAGCAAGTCTAAATACCCTTGTGGGAAATCATCACCTACGATTGAAACAATACCTGAATCTACATTAAATTGAGATGCCGATAGTCCGATAAACGTTGCCGCACCGCCTAAAATTTTATCGGTTTTACCAAATGGTGTTTCAATTTTATCAAAAGCTACCGTACCTACAATTAAAAGTTTGCTCATTTTTTGTCTATTGATCTTTGGTCGTTAGTCGGTGGTATTTTACTCAAATAACGACACTTTAAGGTTTAAAATTCAAGGGTTTTTATACCTTGTACCTCCAACCACGTACCTTTTTTACTACGGTCTTCGGTATCTCGGCTACGGACTTTTCCGTATCTTTGCAAAAATAACTTTTAAAAATGACTATAAAAGAAATACAAGAAGAAATTATTGATGAATTTTCTATGTTTGATGACTGGATGGAGCGTTACGAATATATTATAGAATTGGGCAAATCTATTCCATTGATTGATGAGCGATATAAAACGGAAGATAATATTATAAAAGGGTGTCAGTCTAAAGTTTGGTTAAATGCCGAGATAAAAGACGATAAAATTGTATATACCGCAGATAGCGATGCCATTTTAACCAAAGGGATTATTGCCTTGTTGCTACGTGTGTTTTCTAACCATTCACCACAAGAAATTTTAAATGCAGATACTTATTTTATTGATAAAATCGGCCTGAAAGAACATCTTTCGCCCACTAGGGCAAATGGTTTGGTTTCTATGATTAAACAATTGAAATTGTATGCCATGGCGTATCAAGCTAAAAGCCCCTCCCAACCCTCCCAACAAGGGAGGGCTTAGTACATGATAGTATTTTTTAGAATGAATCTAAAAACCAGTATCTTTGTGTTTATAAATTTATGAATTATGACAGAAACAGAAGTTCAAGAAATAGGAGATAAAGTAGTTACGGTTTTGAAGACAATTTACGATCCTGAAATTCCAGTAGATATATATGAACTGGGATTGATTTATGATGTTTTTGTAAATGAAAATAGGGAGGTTAAAATATTAATGACTTTGACTTCACCCAATTGCCCCGTTGCAGAAACCTTGCCTGTTGAAGTTGAAGAAAAAGTAAAAGTATTGGAAGAGGTTAAAGATGCTGAAGTTGAAATTACTTTTGATCCAACCTGGACACAAGATATGATGAGCGAAGAAGCAAGATTAGAGTTAGGATTTTTATAATGGCAGAAGAAATTGTAAATAGAATTGCCAATAGTAAACTGATTACTATTGACTTGGAAGATTTCTATCCCGAAGGGGAAAGAATTCTCTTCGATATTTCCGATTGGTTATATGAAGGTCTTATTTTACGCGAAAAAGATTTTAGAGATAACGTATTAAACCACAATTGGTCTCAATATAAAAACACTTTTGTCGCCTTAACCTGTAAAACGGACGCTATTATTCCCTCTTGGGCATATTTGTTAATTACCACGCATTTAAGTCCTTTTACCAAAAAAGTGGTAGTTGGCAATTTGGAATTGCTCGAAACCACTATTTTTCAGGATATTATAAATAATTTAGATATTTCAGAGTATAAAGACAAACCCATTATAATTAAGGGTTGTGCTGAAAAACCTATACCAGAAACCGCTTCGGTACAATTGGTTGAAAAATTATTGCCTTTAGCCAAATCCATTATGTTTGGCGAGGCTTGTTCTACTGTTCCGCTTTTTAAAAGGCAAGGATAAATCCCATTATTAATGACATTTTTTAAAGCAGATATAGAAAATTGTGTATTTTTGCCGCTCAAAATAAAAAACTAAAAATTAAAATCATGAGAAAAATTGTATTTGCATTAGTGGCAATGTTTGCAATAACAAGCACTTTTGCACAAACACGCGAAGAATTAAAAGCTGAACAAGCAGCAAAAAAGGATTCTGTAGCTGCCATCCAAGCAAGAGTTGACGCTCTTCAAGGTCAAATCGATGCTTTTCCAGGTTGGAAAAAAGGTGCTTTTGGTACTATAGGAGGTAGTTTTTCTGACTTTAACAACTGGTATTCTAAAGCGGCTGCAAATTCATCAAACGGTAATATCGGATTTACCGTAAATGCTTTTGCCAACTTAGACCAACCAAAATTTTTCTGGAGAAATTCAGGAAACGTAAACCTTTCTTGGGTAAAGTTGGACGACAAGGATAATCCTGATGATAGCAAAAAGTTTGAAGAAGCTAATGATGTATTCAGTTTAACCTCTTTATATGGTTATAAATTGAGCCCTAAGTTTGCTATTTCTGCTTTGGGAGAATACAGAACAACAATTTTAAGCAACTTTAACGATCCCGGTTATTTAGACCTGGGTGTTGGTGCAACATGGACACCAATTACCGATATGGTTGTGGTAGTACACCCATTAAACTATAATTTTGTATTTAGTAAAGGCGAAAGCGTTTTTGAATCTTCTTTAGGTGCAAAAATAGTTGTTGATTATACTAAGCAATTGGGTGACATTAGCTTTAAAACTAACCTATCGGCATTTCAAAGTTATAAAAGTTCAGACTTTTCTAACTGGACGTGGACCAACTCTTTCGGTTACACACTTTGGAAGAAAATAGGTGTTGGATTTGACGTAGGCTTAAGAAAAAACAAACAAGAGGCATTGAATGCGATAACCACCAGAGATAACATTCCAGGTTACGATCCAAATGCTACTTTTGAT
Source organism: Aureibaculum koreense (assembly GCF_034296135.1). NCBI lineage: Bacteria > Pseudomonadati > Bacteroidota > Flavobacteriia > Flavobacteriales > Flavobacteriaceae > Aureibaculum > Aureibaculum koreense. The sequence continues at coordinate 36,198 of NZ_JAXKVV010000004.1, read as the reverse complement.
ACCGTTGACAACAAATTACAAACCTATTGGATGTTAGGATTGAACTATTCTTTCTAGTACAATTTGATAAATTTTATAAAGCACTCTCTTGCAGGTCATGAGAGTGCTTTTTTTATTACATTTAAATATTCGTTATTTTAGCAATAAATTATAAGTCAAATGACCTTACTAATACTTTACGCTGTAGTTTCTATCTTTTTTTCATTTTTATGTTCCATTTTAGAGGCGGTACTGTTGAGTATTACACCGACGTTTATCAATGTAAAACTTAAAGAAGGAAAGGCGTATGCAGCCACTTTGGAAACCTTGAAGAAAGATGTTGACAAACCTTTGATTGCCATACTAACTTTAAATACCGTTGCCCATACCGTTGGAGCCATTTTAGTGGGCGTACAAGCAGAAAAAGCATTTGGATCGGGTAATAACATGGTGGGAATCGTTTCTGCCGTGATGACGTTTTTAATTTTGGTACTCTCGGAAATCATTCCGAAAACCATCGGTGCAACCTATTGGAAACAATTGGCAAATTTTACGGCCAAGACCCTAAAAATAATGGTTGTTCTTCTAAAATATACCGGTATTTTATGGATACTTCAGTTATTTACCAGAATGGTAGGTGGTAAAGGACATCATGGTAGTATTTTAAGTCGTGAAGATTTTCATGCCATGGCAGATATTGCCGAAGAAGAAGGTGTTTTTGAAGCATCTGAAAGCAAGGTCATTAAAAATTTAATAACGTTTAACGAGGTATTGGCAAAAAACATTATGACCCCAAGAACGGTTATGATTACCTTTAATGAGGATAGAACCATTGAGCAATTTTTCACGGAAAACCCTAACCTGCGTTTTTCTAGAATACCGGTTTATACAGGCAAAGCGGATAATATTACCGGATTGGTTTTAAAAGACGAGGTATTTAGGGAAATGGCACTTGAAAACGGAAGTAAAAAACTATCCGAGATTAAAAGAGATATAATTGTTGTAGATAGAAACATGCCTATTCCACAATTGTTCGAACAGTTAGTGGAAAACAGAAATCATATGGCGTTGGTGGTTGATGAATATGGTTCCGTAAGTGGTTTGGTAACCATGGAAGATGTTATTGAAACGCTACTCGGATTGGAAATAATGGATGAAAGTGATACCGATTCAGATATGCAACAACTTGCCCGTAAAAACTGGAGAAAAAGAGCTCAACGCTTAGGGATTATTGAAGAGGATAGTGAATTTTAATTTCGAATATTTATCCCTTAGGGATAAAATATTAGGTAGAATATTATTAAATAAAACGATAATATCGTGCCGTAGGTACGAAACTTAATATGCTTTACAAGGTGTTGTACCTACGGCACAATTTTGCACAACAACAATTTTTTTCTGCTACCAATGTTCTGTCCCTATGGGACATTTATTGCTCATACTCCTGATACAAGAAATCATTATAAGGAAAACGGGCAATATGTATTTTCTTTACTGCTTCAAAAACTTTTTCCTTAAAGTCATCAATATTCTCTTTGTTTAGGGCAGAAATAAAGATACAATTTTCGTCCAACTTTGACATCCATGTTTTTTTCCAATCGTCCAAAGTATAGTGTTCCTTCGTTTTTTCGGTGACCAAATCGTCATCGTCAATGGTTTCGTAGGTATAATTATCAATTTTGTTAAAAACCATCAAAGTAGGTTTATCGGAACTTTCTATTTCATCTAAAATTTTATTTACAGATTCAATATGTTCTTCAAAATTAGGGTGGGAAATATCAACTACGTGCAGTAACAAATCAGCTTCACGCACCTCATCTAAGGTAGATTTAAACGATTCTACCAATTGCGTGGGTAGTTTTCTAATAAAACCTACAGTATCCGTCATTAGAAAAGGAATATTTTTAATCACCACTTTTCTAACCGTAGTATCTAATGTAGCAAATAGCTTATTTTCCGCAAAAACATCGCTTTTACTGATTACATTCATTAAAGTGGATTTACCCACGTTGGTATAACCAACTAAGGCAACCCTTACCAGTTTACCACGGTTGCCTCGTTGTACTGCCATTTGCTTATCAATTGTGACCAACTTTTTCTTTAATAAAGAAATTCGATCACGCACAATCCTTCTATCCGTTTCAATCTCGGTTTCACCAGGGCCACGCATACCAATACCACCACGTTGTCTTTCAAGGTGTGTCCATAATCCCGTTAAACGGGGCAATAAATACTCGTATTGAGCCAATTCTACTTGCGTTCTGGCATAACTGGTTTGGGCACGTTGGGCAAAAATATCAAGGATTAACCCTGTTCTATCTAATATTTTGCATTTTAGTATTTTTTCGATATTCCTTTGCTGGGCTGCAGAAAGCTCATCATCAAAAATCACCGCACCAATATCATTAGCTTCCACATAGCTTTTGACCTCATCCATTTTACCCGAACCAATAAAAGTTTTAGGATTTGGAACATCAACTTTTTGGGTAAAACGTTTTACGGCTTCACCACCAGCTGTAAAAGTTAGAAATTCAAGTTCATCCAAATATTCTTCTGACTTTTCAGCATCCTGTTCCTGATTTATAATACCGATAAGTACTGCTTTTTCAAGCTCTAAACTCTTTTCTTCAATCATATTGCAAATGTATAAAGAATACTGAACTTAAAAATATTATTTTTTGTTGTAATTTCGAATGATTAAATCCTCATTTTGATCGAAACCAAAAACCACAATTTATACACCATTGCTTTTTATAATTTGGAAAACCTATTCGATATTACCAATACCGATAAAGTTTTGGATAGGGATTACACACCCACGGGCAAAAATAAGTGGAACAAGAAAAGATACCATAGAAAATTAAAGTTATTGAGCCGAGTAATTGCAGAGATTGGCAAAAAAGAAACTGGGTTTTCGCCTGCTATTATCGGTATTGCCGAGGTTGAAAATAAACAGGTAATCAATGATTTGCTAAGCAAGGACGATTTAAAAGATAAAGGTTACAAAATTGTTCATTTTGATTCGCCCGATGAGCGTGGTGTCGATGTTGCTTTGTTATACAGACCACATATTTTCGAGTTAATTAATGCTGAATCGCTTACACTTTTGGTGGATAATTTTGAAGGCATTAGAGATCAAACCCGTGATATTTTATTGGTAAAGGGGAAACTACAAGGTAAACTGATTTACTTTTTTATAAACCATTGGCCATCACGAAGAGAGGATGGTGACACAAATTATAAGAGAATACAAGCGGCAGAACTAATTCACCGTACTATTGAAAAAATAAAGCTTGAAAGCCCAAACCCCAATATAATTATTATGGGAGATTTTAATGATGACCCAACAAGTACAAGCATCAAGCAACATTTGGTTACTGGTGATTTTTACAATCCCTACGAATCCCTTTTTTCAAAGGGATTTGGTTCGATGACTTACAGGAGGCAATGGCATCTTTTTGACCAGATTATTTTAAGTAAAAACCTTATTAACAGTGGAAATTTTAACATTAAAGATACCCATATTTTTGACCCTGAATATTTAAAAGAATGGAAGGGTAAACATAAAGGAAGACCTTTTAGAACTTATATTGGCCCATGGTTTCAAGGTGGCTATAGCGATCATTTTCCGGTGTACGTGATGTTAGAAATTGAAAAAACCTCTTAACAAAAAGAGGTTTTTTCTTTTATAAAAATTTAAAAACTATACATTTGGTTGAGGTGTCATTCTCAAATAGGGTTTTATTTCTTTAACACCTTTTGTAAATATTTTTTTAGCATCTTCTGTATTAATTGCAGGGCTTACAACCACGTCCTCACCATGTTTCCAATTAGCTGGTGTTGCCACTTTATGATACGCTGTTAGCTGTAACGAATCGATTACGCGAAGCAACTCTTGAAAGTTTCTGCCCGTTGAAGCAGGATAGGTCAAAATCAATTTAATGGTTTTATCAGGTGCAATTATAAATACTGAACGTACCGTTAAACTGCTGTCCGCTTTAGGGTGAATCATATCGTACAAGGTCGAAACTTTTCTGTCCTCATCCGCTATAATCGGGAAATTAACTTCGGTTTGTTGGGTTTCGTTAATGTCTTTAATCCACTCTTTATGTGAATCGACACCATCTACGCTTAATGCAATCATTTTTACATTGCGTTTGTCAAATTCAGGTTTATATTTTGCCGTTGTGCCCAGTTCCGTTGTACAAACAGGAGTGAAATCTGCCGGATGCGAAAATAATATTCCCCAACTATCTCCTAGGTATTCGTATAAATTCAATTTGCCTATTGAACTTTGTGCGGTAAAATTTGGAGCCGTATCCCCAAGTCGTAAAGTTGCCATAATTATCGTTTTAAGTTTATTATCCCACAAAGTTAGTAGATTAATGATGAATCTAGTAGGTTTATTGATTAAAAAACTGTTAAAAATAAAGTAGTGAGTTACGAGTTATCAGAATTTTGCTAAATAGGAAAACGACTGAAGTAAAGATACCAATTCTATATCAGTAAATTATCAGTATAAAATAATTCTATAGTATAATCTGAATATTCAGGTTGCGTAATTCCTTCAGCGTATTTTATATTTTCTTTTTGAGTATATTTTTTTAGATAAGCATCATTAATTAATGAGTTAACCTCATCATTAGTGTTTAATTTTTTGCCTTTTACATTAATAATTTTATTGCCATATTTAATCTGTCCAACACCAGTTTTTAACAATTCGGTAAACCAACTTTTTTCGCTTTTGTTCCAGCTTCTTGCAAATACTCTGGTACCTACTGTAACCATCCAAATACTTAAAAATGTTTTTCGTTCTAAACCGCCTTTAATTTCTATTAAAGTGCTATTATTGAGGTAATTGTAAAAATCTGTAGGAAAATTCATGTTTTTAGTTTTATGGGTATCCAAACTTCTTCTTCTGAATTTGGATCGTTTGGGTTATAATCTTTGGTCATTATCTCAAAATGTGGACGATTATCGAGTTGATATTCTGATTTAGGTAACCATTCGCCATAAATGTAAGATGCCATTTTATGAAATTCATCGGGTGTTCCTCTATAAATAAAAACAGCATATTTACCCGCAGGAATTATAAGTTTTGCATTTTCTGGAACGACTGAAAAATCACTGACCTCAACCGCTGCCCATTTGGTAAATACCGTAAGCGGTGTAAATTCATTCGGAACAAACGGGTCACTATATTGTTGCACCGAATAAAAATCGGTTCCTATTCTATCTCTGATATGCGGTAAAATGGAGATAAAATTTTGCCATAAATCTTTGGTTCTATTTTCTGACAAAGAGGTTTGAATTGCCATACCGCTTAGTTTTTTTTCTTTTAGGGTTGTTATTTTTGGTTTTTGCATGGACTATACTGAATATATTTCGAGTAAAAATATAGCAATTTTGTAACAGAATAAGGGTAAAATATGATTTATTTTGTAATAGAATAAGGGTAATTTTCTAAAAATATTGTAACAAAATAAGGGTAAAATATATTAATTAGAGAGACCTGACAGGTTTTAACCCCGAAGGGTCGGGGCTGTGAGGTCTAATATTATCTTACCCCAGGCGTAAAATCCTCAGGGGCATTTTGTGGCAATTTTGTTGTACCAGCATCGCCAGTATCGTTCCATATTTGCCATTCAGAGAATGTATAAAGGGGATTTCCTTGTGTTACGGAAGCATTCCGCAAGGCTCGACCATCTTCAAATTCATGGTTTGTTCCCGAACCATCTTCGCCAATAACACCAAAAATATCTATTAGAGTACCATTGGGGTCAACCAATGTTATATTGTCATCGCCATTAGAACCTGCTGGTCCTGTACTCAAACCATCCATATCAGGTGCAAAGCCGTAAACTGTTTCGAATACCGTGGCATCAACAGCAATGACGTAAGCTTGACCAACTTCTAGCGTAATTCCCGAAAGGTCAATTGAAGTTGAAATTGTGGGACTATCATTGGTATATCTATTTAAAGTCCATGCGGTAAGGTCAATTGGTTTTGAATCTGCATTATAGATTTCTATAAACCGTGCACTCGAATTATTATCAGGATCTGCTATTTCAGAAATAAATACTTTATTAGTGATGTCTCCAGTGGGCACACATCTTGTTTCGGTCATATTTGCAACATCGTCCAAATCTCTTATCAATAAAACAGGATTGGAATATGTGGAAGCTATTCCTACAATTTGTCCGTTTCCATTTGGATAATTCTCGTTAGCAAAAGAAGCTGGAGTAATTGTTAAAACATCAACTAAATCCTTACAATCTGTTAAGGGCTGGTTGCCTTTAAAAGTACCATCCTCTTCTTCAAATTGAACATTATCAATACTTATCAATTGAGCCTCAAAATTGCCTGTGTTAAGTTCTGCAATGGTTATAGATTTAGGTGCGGGCAAAGGCACATTATCATCAACAAAAAGCACTTGTTTATATTGTGTAATATTGGCTTGCAACAACCCTCTCAAACTGCCTAAGACTACATCTTTTAAATTGATTTTTACCTGATAACCTCTTCGTAATGAAGTAGCTGAAGACATTCGCAAAGCAATTGCCCCAGATTCATCCTGGATAAAGGCATTGCGGTCGGTCATATTGTTTTCATCGATTCCGGACATAGTAACTATGCCTTCAATAAAAACATCATCATTAATTTTAGTATCTGTACCCGAAAACAAAGCTCTGATGTCAGCAATATTTACTTTCGTACCCGAAATATTTTCCGCAAAACCAATTCGCTTTCTTTCGTTATTTAATTGTATATCTTCAATGTCTCTTATCAATATTTGATAGGTATTACTAAATTTAGTCAACACACCTCTGATGGTTCCGTTACCGTTTGGCACTTCAGTATTGCCAAAATCAGCAAAGGCACTTGTTCTAAAAGCAATGGATGCTTCTGAAATATCTTCAATCAAATAGTTAGTTCCGCCACCAACGTCAGTATTGGTATCGTACAAAGTTTTACCAAGAGCAGCATCTTCAAACTGAACATCTTTTAGCTCGATTAAAGTGTTGAGGTGTGCGTCGGTAATTTCGTTGAGCGATATTTTATTGACCAACTGTTCCTCATCAACTATATCGCAAGTTTTTACTAATACATTTTTAAAATTAGTAGCGGTTATTTGACCGATAAATTCTTCCTTGGTGCGTTCATCAATAGTTAAATTACCTATTTCCAAACTTTCAAATCGCAATTGCGTATAAGTGTTTTTAAGGTTGATAGATACTTTTCTTCCGGGATTAAAAATGGTGTATAAATCAGTCACATCTACGGGAATACTAAATCCGCGACTTCCATCTAAGGTCTGAAAATGTATTTCTTTAAAGAAATTACCCGATTGGTCGTTCGAAGTTACATAAGCCTCAATAATATCTGGTTCAGTATATTGCGTGGCAATACTGGTAGTGGCATTATAAATATCCTCAACGGTTTTAGTTGGTGCCAAAACCGTTTCATTGCAATCGGCAATTTTCGGAATATTATAATCGTCATCTTGCACGCACGAGATAAGGGTAAGGAAGATGAAAGTTAGATATTTATTGATTGTCTTCATTGTTTTGTTTTTTTTTGTTGGAACGTTGCAATGCAACGTCTTTATCTAGTTGTTGTCTTCATAACGTTTATATTTTTTCTTAAAACTGAACGCTAGATTGATAAAGTACGTCCGCCCAAAACCATACCAATATTTAGGGCCAAAGTTTCGTTGGTTGACACCATTTTCGGTATCCGCAACTAAAGATCCATAGTTTGCCGTTCGAGATTGTTCGTAACCACCAGATTTATAATTTACATTGAACAAATTATGGATACTGGCAACCAATTTGACGTTTACTCTTTTGAATTTCCATGATTTTCCAGCAGATAAATTCACAATAGAATAGCTATCGAACTTTTCTTGTTTCAATAGTTTTCGTGCCAAATCAAAGTCAATATCCTGAAAAGGTTGTCCATAATCATTGGGATTGTTGAAAAACCCATCGGTTCGGGTAATTGCCGAAATATCTAAATAGCCGTTGGAAAAATAATTACCCGAGGCATTGACCCACCAATCGTTAGGATTCTTATAAAATAACCCGACAGAATACGCTTGTTGAGGCCCGTTGGCGACTTTATAATTTTTAAGATAGTTTTCGCCAAGGTCTATAAAGCCTGTGTTGTTGATAACATCTTCACTAAGATCAGCAATATCAAAATTAACTCCAACATTGGCATTATTGGTATAAGTATGTTTTCCGAATGCTAAAACGGCAGAACCACTTAAATTTGGGATGATTTCATATTCCAAACCCAGTTCCAACCCCAAGTGTCTTTTATCAATATTAGTAATTACTTCCTGAAAAAAATCCGCACCAGAACCAATTTCCGCAAAAAAGGAATTGACGGTTGTTCCGTCTTTAAAATCGGTAATGTAACCTGTTAATCGCGATTGCAATTTTGGTGTATTGATGAGATAAGAAGCATCCGCCGAGATAATTTTTTCTGAAACAAGATTAGGTACGATTGCGTTATTTTCTCGGATATTGATAAATGAATTTTGGATGGTTGGGGCTTTGGTAAGATAAGCCGTATTCATTTGAAGACTGTGATTTGGTAATATTTGATAGTTTACACCAGCTTTTAACCCAAAATCATTAAAAGTTAATTGCTCACTTTTACCCAAAGAATTATTCTCATAAGATTGGTTTAAGAACTTTCCATCTCGTTGAAACGCTGTATTTGTATAGTTTGCTGAGATAAAAATATCCATTTTATCATATTTATATTTCAACTGAGTAAAAGCAGAGAGTAGATGGGCTTTTAGGTCAAAATTATATTTGATTTTATCGCCTAATCTTTTATTTTCTTCGCCTAAAAGGTCATTTTTTGAGGGTTGTCCATCAATAATGGTAAAAGGATTTACATCTTTAAAAAACAATCCACCTAAAAGGTCTTTCGGCGTTGCATAATTGATTGAATTGCTGTTTTTGAATGAAACTCCAACATCAAAATTTAGGTTTTTATTCAATTTATGATTCAATACCGAATTTGCCGTAAAAATTTGGTCATTTTTTACATGGTCATAAAGTAAATACCGGGCAGAACTACCATCTGGGACGTTGACAGAGTTTAAGTTCGTTTCATAAAGACTAAGCCAATCTATCTGTGGGTTTTCCGTAATGGTAGGTAAATATTTCCAATAATTGGGATAAGGATTCGGAGCATCGGTATAATCCAATCGACTATTTTTTTGAGTTACAGATTGATAAGAAAAATTGTTTGAAAAAGTGGATTTCTCATTTTTAAAACGATGCCCTATCATAAAAATTGGAGCTTTAAATGTTGAAATGCTCGAATTTCGTTTTTCGCCTTCTTGCCATCCCCAATAGGGGTTGTAGCTACTTCCAAATTCATTAAAAACACGTTCGGTAATGGCGGTGGTCTGTCCTTTTCGGCTGGGAGCGTAAATTGCTGTGGCATTAATACTGTGGTTATCGTTGATTTGATAAGATACTGCACCAAACAAGCTAAAAGCATCATATAAAGTGGCTTCGACAAAACCTTCATTTCCCCAACGTCGTGAAGCTGAAATACTATATGCCAACCCATTTTCTTTTAATCCAGAATTGTAAGTTGCCATGGTACTGCCTACATAATTTTTATTGGAAAAAGAACTAGAAATTCGTAAACCCGGTCGCATTTCTGACGGAATCGCATTTATAAAAGTAGTACCAGAAAGTCCACCATAATTTTGCTCGGAATAAGAAAGCCCGATAATTGATTCCCGATTTCTAGTAATATCGTTTAAACCGCTAAATGTATTCCAAATTGGTCTGTTGTTGTATAAATTGGACATGTCAATGCCATTCAGAACAATTTTCGATTGCCCGGCGTCATATCCGCGAAAGCTGAAAAAAGTAGGGCTAAAGTCAAAACCAACCCGCTTTAAAAACACGTCTTTTGAATTGGAATAATACGATTGATTGTTTTCGTATGGGTTGTCATCGTTCCAAACAATTTGATTGGAATCGTTAAACTCAAAATTATCTCTATAGAGGTAAATAGTACCTAAATTGAGGGTTTCGCTATTGTTTATGGTTATTGGGTAACGTTGTGCTTCGTAACCATTATGAGTTATTTCAACCAAATAATCTCCAAAAGAGATATTCTTTATTATAAAAATACCTTCTACATCGGTAAGTTTAGAAATGCTGGTTTCGGAAATGGTTATATTAACATTTTCTAGCGGTAACTGTGTATCGTAATCAATTAAAACCCCTTTTATAGCTCCGGTTTCTTGGGCGTTGTTAAATAAGGTAAATAATAAAAAAAGAATAAGTGTTAGCGTGATTTTACTCATATCTCATAAAAAAGATGCCCTAAATTACAATTATTTTAACATAATGTTAAAAAGCAGACAATTATTGTTTGGAGGGGACGTTATTTTTTATATAATTTTATTACAACTAAAAAAAACCTAAAACTTAATTTATGAAATTTAAAATTCTATTTGTACTTATTGCCATAGTTGCAGTAAGTTGCGGAAAATTGGGCGATAAAGCTAAAGACGCTTTGGATGCCGTTAGCGATTTAGGCTCGGACGATGCCGGAAATGTTATTGCCTATAACAATGCTTTGGTCGATTATATGAACGAAGCCAGCAATAAGATAACAAGAGCCGGTGAGGACTATGAAAAAATGAGTACAATGGTGGCAAAAAAGCAAAAACCCAGAATGTTTATAGCTAACGCTTTTATTGGATCAGGGGTTAATATTGATAGAGACCGCGACGGTATACGTTTGCTGGAACCCGGCAATAGTTTGCCTTCCGACATAAAAGAAGAGTTGACCAACGAGGTTAAAGCAACTTCCGAAGCTTACGAAAATACACAAGAGGCTTATAAAAGCTTTAAAGCGTATTATGATAACGAAGACTTTAAGGACGATGATTGGGCCAAAGGCAAGGAATTGGTCGATGTTATTGAAAAAAACATAATGGCTTTTTATGAAGGCAGGTCAAATTCGTATAAAATTTTAAAACCTGTAGCTAGTGCTGCCGAAGTTAAACTTTTGGAAGACCATCCTTTAAAAGAGAGTCTTATCGCTTCTAAAACCGATTTAGGTTTAGCAGAGGAAATTGTAAATATAGTCTATGCCGAACAAATTGATATGGACGCTCTAACGGCCAAGTACAACGAATTGGAAGCAAATTACACCAAACATAAAGATCTAACACCAGATTTGTTAAAAGAGCACAATAAGAATTTATATTATGATAACTTTTATGAAGATGTAGAAGAATTTTTGGGCGAAGTAAGAAAAAGTAAAAGAGATGAAAAGATTACTGAACGTGAAGCTGAGTATATCGGTAGAGAGTACCAAAGCTTGATAGGTTACTATAATAGTTTCGTTTAAAACTTAATTTGCTACAAATATTTATCCTGCAAAATATTCTAAATACTTTGCAGGATTTTTATTTTAAATAGTGTTAAGTTAATTTTGGCTTAACGTAACACTAGGCATCATTTTTGATAATTAAATTGTTTTACAGACCTTTACTTTATGATTAAGACAATTTCCCTTTTAATTTTACTTTTCTTAAATTTCTTCCTTTCTTTCGCCCAAGACGACTGGGGAAGTTACGTTATCGAAAAAGAAAAAGGGGTTATGGGCATTACTGTCAATTATAGGTATATGTTAGCCAAACCCAATTATAAAAACCTTGTTCTTGTAGGTAAAAGGACGAAGAATTGTTTTCAAAATGGCGGACCCAACGCCGATGGACTTGAAGAAATTTATGATTTTTCAGATGCCGTAGCTAATGAAATTAATAAAGTATCTAAAAAAAACAGACTAGTGGGAATTCTAACCTATCAATGTACTGGTTTTGATGTTTACTATGTAAAAGACACTCTGAATCTTAGAAGTAAAATTGACTCGCTTTACCAAAAAGAATTTACCAATTCGAAAAATTATTTAGTAATAAAAAGGGATAAACGATGGAATTACTATAAAGATGTATTGTACCCAAAAGACGAGTCAGAAGACTTTTTTATGAGTCAAGACCTGTTGAGCCAATTATTTTTTGAGGGTATGGATCTTACCCAAAAAAGAAAAGTGAACCATTATTTTTACTTTAAAAAAGAAAAGAACCGACAAAATTTTTTAGAAAAAATTAAAAAGATAAATTTTAAACTGGACTCTCTTAATTTTAAAAAAGACAATGATTATCCTTATGAGTTGCAATTACATAGCGAAAATGAATTGTACCCCACTTATATGGCCGAATTAGTAAAAGTGTTAAGAGTATTTTCAGCATCTAATAACGGATATTACGACGGTTGGAGTATTGAACCAGAAGATACCGATTAGTTTGTTTTATAGAACAATATTGAAGACATAGAGCAATGCAATTCCCTCTGATTACCAAATAGTTATACTTATATTAAATACTGTTTAGTATTTTTTCCAGCAAGAAATTTTTTTTAAAATTGAGATTATTAGTGAAACTTGTCACTACTTTTATCCTTTTATGACCCATTTAAATGCGTGTAAGCTGTAAGCCCCCTCTCCTTCGGAGAGAGCGGGGGGAGAGGCTCTTTAAAATAACTGCTGATATACATCCTCAATTTTAGAAACTAAAACTACTTCTATGTTGTATTTTTTTTGTGGAATTTTATTGTATTTAGAAACCATAATCTTTTGAAATCCTAACTTTTCGGCTTCCAGAATACGTTGGTCAACACGGTTTACAGGACGGATTTCCCCAGCCAAACCGACCTCGGCGGCAAAACAATAATCTTGTGGAATTGCTTCATCCTCATTTGAGGATAAAATTGATGCCACCACCGCCAAATCAATGGCAGGATCATCAACTGAAATACCGCCGGCAATATTTAAAAAGACATCTTTTGCCCCAAGGCGGAATCCTGCTCGTTTTTCCAACACGGCAAGAATCATGTTCAACCTTTTAGTATTGTACCCTGTAGTGGAGCGTTGAGGTGTTCCGTAAACAGCGGTACTTACCAAGGCTTGAACTTCTATCATTAAAGGCCGCATACCTTCTAGAGTTGCACCAATAGCGGTTCCGCTTAGGGTTTCGTCTTTTTCTGAAATCAGAATTTCTGATGGATTTTCAACTTCTCGTAATCCCGAACCTTGCATTTCGTAAATACCAAGTTCTGCAGTTGAGCCAAAACGGTTTTTTTGTGCCCTTAAAATTCTGTAAGTATGGTTTCTGTCACCTTCAAATTGCAACACAACATCTACCATATGTTCTAAAATTTTAGGTCCTGCGATAGTGCCTTCTTTGGTAATATGACCAATTAAAATAACTGGTGTTGCCGTTTCTTTGGCAAATTTTATCAGTTCAGCCGTAGTTTCCCTTATTTGTGAAATACTGCCAGGAGAAGCCTCTATATAATCTGTATGTAAAGTTTGTATAGAATCAATAACCACCAAATCTGGTTGGGTTTCTTCTATACTTTTAAAGATGTTTTGGGTTTTGGTCTCGGTCAAGATCAAACATTCTGTATTTACATTTTTAAGTCTTTCTGCACGCATTTTAATTTGCGATTGACTTTCTTCGCCCGAAACATACAATGCTTTTTTGTCAATTGTCAATGCTACTTGTAAAATCAAGGTAGACTTACCAATACCAGGTTCACCGCCCAATAATGTCATAGAACCTTTTACGAGTCCACCGCCCAATACACGGTTTAGCTCATTATTTTGGGTGTCAATTCTATCTTCTTCATTGATGGCAATTTCATTGATTTTTAATGGTTTTGCCACTTTTTTGGTAGGAGAAGATTGTTTCCAAGCTCTTTTCTCTTCTTTTTGAATAACTTCTTCAACAATGGTATTCCATTCGTTACAGGCATTGCACTTACCTACCCATTTGGCATATTGCGTACCGCAGTTTTGACAGAAAAAAGTTGTTTTGGTTTTAGCCATTACTGATTATTTCATTTAGAATTCTTATGTACAAATTTAAAAAACTCTCCTCCTTATTTAAGGAGGAGTGGATTTATGTGTGCGATAGCAAAACATAAAGACGAGGTGGTTATGTTTTAAAACTTGATTTAATTTCTTCTAGCACTTCATTTAATTGTTCAAAAACAAATTTATTTTCGAACCTTAGAATTTTGAACCCTAATTGCTCTAAATTTTTAGAACGTTCCTCGTCATAATTTTGCTGGGCAAAATCTAAATGAACCGCACCATCTAACTCAATTATCAAGTTTTCTGAAGCACAATAAAAATCAACAATATAGTTTTCTATACTGTGCTGTCTTCTAAACTTTCTTCCTTTTAACTGTTTTTTTTGAATGAATTTCCATAACGTCGCTTCGGCAGAAGTCAAACTTTTACGTAGTTCTTTTCTACGACTTTCAAGGTATTTGCGATTGTGTATTTTAGTCATACTTTACTATTAACCCTTCCGTCCACGCTCTGGCGTGGCCACCTTCCCTTGAAAAGGGAAGGAATTCTCAATTCGTTACAGGCATTACATTTTCCGGACCACTTAGCATATTGTGTTCCGCAGTTTTGACAGAAGAATGTTGTTTTGGTTTTAGGCATTGAAAATTGTTTATTTAAGCATAACCGTTAATTAGTATTATGGTTAGCTTATTAGTTCTGGCATTAATTACTGCTTGCCAACAACAATCACCACCATCTTTATGATATTCAAATTTGATTAAGTTACCATGCGAATCATACCTTTTTATAGGAATATCTCGTTCTTCACCTTCTTCATAATCAAAATGACCTCTTCCACTGATTGCATTTATGTATATTTTTTTTTGTACCCTTTACCTTATCATAAATTCCCGCAATTTGCATACTGTAGTCACAAATATTTTCAATCATGAAATCTGTAGCGTTCTCGCAATTTTTAATTTCGCTTTTCAAGATTTTTTCTATGTAGATGATATCTGATTTGTCAATATTAATACGTTCATATCTATCAAAATCTAATTTTTTTTGATTAATTAACATTTTGTTTACATCATAGAAGTAAGGAATTTCAAATTGCTTGTCTATGATTTCATAGCTAAGATTACAATCTTTCTTGCAGGAAGTTACTGAAAACACTAGTATAAATATGGTTAATCTTAAAAAAATCATTTTTTCAGTTCCATTTTCTCCCCATCAAAAACACCATACGTAAAATGGCTAATCCAATCGCCTAAATTGATGTATTTGCTATTTTCGCCCACTTCAATTTCCATAGGCAAATGACGGTGGCCGAAAACAAAATAATGGTAATGTTTGGTTTCCAATTTCCTTTTGCAATAGTGTGCTAACCATTCATTTTCTTCGCCTAAAAATTTGGCATCTTCATCACCGGAAATCATTTTATTTTTAGTGGATAAATACACTCCCAAACGCATACCAATATCTGGGTGTAACCAACGGTATAACCATTTAGAAAAGGGATTTGTAAATACTTTTTTCATCCGTTTATAGCCTTTGTCACCAGGACCTAAACCATCACCATGACCAATTAGAAAAGTTTTGTTATTGAAGGTGTATTCCCGAGGTTTATGATAAACGGGAATATTCAATTCTTTTTCAAAATAACCGTCCATCCATAAATCGTGGTTTCCAACAAAAAAGTAAATGGAGATTCCACTATCTCTAATTTCGGCTAGTTTGCCCAATACACGCACAAATCCTTTGGGAACAACTTTTTTATATTCGAACCAAAAATCGAACAAATCTCCTAATAAAAAAATGGCTTCAGCATCTTGTTTAACAGTATCTAACCATTTAATAAAAATCTTTTCGCGTTCTAAACTGTCTTTATAATTGGGCAGACCCAAATGCTGATCAGAAGCAAAGTAAATTTTTTTATTTTTTGGAATGGTGATGTTCATCAATCGAATTTGACTTCAAAAATAGCGAAAAGTAGTAACAATTGGCTAGATAAATTTATACTCACGCCTAACACACCCCTAACCCCTCTCAAGAGTGGAACTGTCACGCAGTCTTTTCATTAAAAAAGTCTGTAGTAAAAAAATTTAAGAACAATTTAAATTAAAAAACGAAAATTAACTCCCTCTCCCGAGGAGAGGGGCGGGGAGAGGCTTTTTATTGGTCGGATGCAAACCACTCTGCATACGAATTATTAGTTTCATATAACTTTAAAGAGTGCAACTGAACGGTTTTTGGTAATTTTTTACTGATTTTTTTGGCAAAATCTACAATCATATTTTCGCTAGTAGGTTGATAATCTACCAAAATTACACGTGACGAGTGGCTTTCAATTTTATCTGCCAATTCTTTATGGGGTGAGTTGGCATTGAGTATCGTAGCATGGTCAAAAATATCTATAATTTCTGATTTTACCAGCTTTTTTAAATCACCAAAGTCGAGAACCATTCCGTTTTTTACATGGTTTGTATCGTTAATCGGTGTGCCGATAACCGTAACGAATAGTTGATAACTATGACCGTGAATATTTTTGCATTTGCCATCATAACCATACAAGGCATGTGCAGTTTCAAAATCGAAATGTTTTGTAATTCTTATGATGCTCATGGGGCAAAGTTAGGGTAAACATTCAAAAAACAAATTCCAAATTCCAAATAAATTTGTGGAGAAAACCCCTAATGAGCTACGCCCGCTAGTTTTAAAGCCAAATTCATTTGATTTTTCACTAATCCTCAAGGAGAATATTTTCCACAAATTTTTTTAAAAAACTAATTTAAATAGCATTTAATGGAACTCCCTCTCCTGAGGAGAGGGTTGGGGAGAGGCTTCTTATATTACGTTTAACGCTTTTCCCACCTTGGTAAATGCCGCAATGGCTTTATCTAAATGCTCTTGGCTATGTGCAGCGGACAACTGTACTCTAATTCTGGCTTTTCCTTTTGGTACAACTGGGAAAAAGAATCCGATCACGTATATTCCTTCTTCCAGCAATGCATTTGCCATATCTTGAGATAATTTGGCATCGTATAACATTACGGGAACAATGGCTGCCTCGGCTCCCACCAAATCGAAACCGGCAGCTTCCATTCCTTTACGGAAATAATTGGTGTTCCACTCTAATTTATCACGTAAGGATGTGTCGTTTTCTAATAAATCAAAAACTTTTAATGAAGCCCCAACAATGGCAGGTGCCAAAGAATTTGAGAATAGATAAGGCCTCGAACGTTGCCTTAATATTTCAATGATTTCTTTTTTAGCAGTGGTATATCCTCCCATGGCACCACCTAGTGCTTTTCCAAGTGTTCCGGTAACAATATCAACCCTGTTAAGTACATTTTTTAGTTCCAATGTGCCTTTTCCTGTTTTGCCAATAAATCCTGTGGCGTGGCATTCGTCCACCATAACCATTGCATCATATTTATCTGCCAAATCACATATTTTGTCAAGACTTGCCACTATCCCATCCATGGAAAATACACCATCGGTAACAATAATTTTAAATCTTGCACCAGCTTCGTTGGCTTCTTTCAATCGAGCTTCCAATTCTTCCATATTGTTATTTTCGTAACGGTAACGAGCTGCCTTACATAGACGAACACCGTCAATAATAGAAGCATGGTTCAATGAATCAGAAATAATAGCATCCTCTTTGGTCAACAAAGGTTCAAAAACACCACCATTGGCATCAAAACAAGCGGCATATAAAATGGTATCCTCAAATCCGTAAAAGTTGGCAATACGTTGTTCCAATTCTTTGTGGATATCTTGTGTACCACAAATAAAACGTACTGAGGACATACCATAACCGTGAGTATCCATTGCATTTTTTGCAGCCTGAATTACCTCTGGGTGATTGGAAAGCCCTAAATAGTTATTGGCACAAAAATTAATAACTTCCTGTCCTGTCGAAATTTTAATTACCGCATCTTGGGCCGAAGTAATTATACGCTCCGATTTGTACAAACCCGCTTCTTTTATTTCTTCGAGTTCTTTTTGTAAGTGTTGTTTGATATTGCCGTACATAGTTTATTTTTTTATTAATATACAAAAGTAATTGAATTATAAGTATTCTTAAATATAATGGCGAAAAACATATGTAGAAATTTGTTTAAAAAAATATTAAATTTGCTGTCCCAAAAATTTCGGACTTTATGCTAAAGAACATTTTTTCGATTATTTTATTAGTAGTGTTGGCTAATTTCATAATAGTGTCTACCATTGTTTCTTTAGTTGAAAATACTGCTGATATCTCACAAGTTTTTGACTTGAGTGAAGAAGAAATAAAAGAGTCTTTAGAGGTTCAAGAGATACTGGTTGCCAAATTTACCCACAAGGAAATTATTGGCTGTAATATTCAAAGAAAAAGTATTTTTGAGTACTTTCTAAAAATCTACGATTCCCTTAGCGTAACA
This sequence comes from Aureibaculum koreense, assembly GCF_034296135.1. Lineage (NCBI taxonomy): Bacteria > Pseudomonadati > Bacteroidota > Flavobacteriia > Flavobacteriales > Flavobacteriaceae > Aureibaculum > Aureibaculum koreense. The sequence continues at coordinate 17,878 of NZ_JAXKVV010000004.1, read as the reverse complement.
CTACCGCTGCCACCCCCAAAACAAAAACAAATTATTTAGAGTTTAGTTGATTCATTCTTTGTTTTTCTGAAAAATACTACTATGTCAGTGTTTTAAGAAGATCATTTTAAAGTATTTACTAGGCTTTTTATTGTTTAAACTAAATAAGATCAAAACAATTTTATTTATTGCTTTAATTAGCAATAAGTTATTTATAATTTAAAATCATTTAATAATGAAAAAAGTAATATGTTTTCTGCTAATTTTAATTCCGGCTATATCCTACTCACAAAGTAGTAATCTAGGAAATTGGTGGCTTTATTTTGGAAATAAGAAAATAGATAAAAATTGGAATTGGCATCACGAGGTACAATACCGTAATTATAATGCCATTGGAGACTTAGAACAACTACTCTTACGAACTGGAATAGGGTATAATCTAACAGAAAATAATAATAACCTGTTATTGGGTTATGGTTTTATTCACAGTCAGAATTATATCAACGATACAGACGAAAAAACGAAAGTTGATGAACACCGTATTTACCAACAATTTATCACCCGTCAAAGTTTAGGAATAGTAAAAGTACAACACCGTTATCGCTTTGAACAAAGGTGGGCAGAAGATGATTTTAAATTGAGATTCAGGTACTTTTTAGCATTAAATATTCCCTTGAACAATAAAGAATTGGTAGATAAAACAGCTTATTTATCAACTTACAACGAGATTTTCTTGAATACTAAAAACAATGTATTCGACAGGAATAGGCTTTATGGTGGAGTAGGATATAAACTAAACCAAAATGTCAAGTTTGAGTTAGGCTATATGAATCAATTTTTAAATAATGGCAATAGAGATCAGTTAAATATTATCACTTTTATAAATTTTTAATTAGATTTTTTCCGATAATTAGGTGAAGAACATATTTAGACATTAATTTAAAAAATATTATATTTGCCATCCATAAATTTTGGACGTTCATGTTAAAAAATATTCTTTCAATTATTTTACTGGTAGTATTTGCTAATTTTATAATAGCACCTACAGTCATTTCTTTGGTTGATGATGCTACGGATATTTCTTTGGTTTTTAACTTGAACGAAGAGGAAAACAAAGAAAAAGAATCTGAAAAAGACAAGGAAATAAAATTATTTCAAATTGAAAATCTTAATCATTCGTTTAGGGATTTTTCAGGAAAATTATACGAGCTTTATAAAGCAAACTATTCTAAGCATTATTTAAAGCTACACCTACCACCTCCAGAGTTTTCTTAATTTTAACGGGTACAATTTTAACTGAAAAGTTATAATTTTAATATTTAGTTGTTAAAACCATATTATTATGGTTTTGAGCTATAATTTTGAAAAAAATCAATAATTATAAAAATTTAAGAATGAAAGCATATACAAAAGAAACACAAGCAACAATGACACCTGAAAAATCTTTACAAGCTTTAAAAGAGGGAAATAAAAGGTTTCAAAAAAATTTAAAAGCTGAAAGAGATTTATTAGATCAAGTTAAAGATACAAGCAAAGGTCAGTTTCCATTTGCTACTATATTGAGTTGTATTGACTCAAGGGTTTCTGCAGAACTTGTTTTTGACCAAGGTGTTGGCGATATTTTTAGTGTAAGAATAGCAGGTAATTTTGTAAACGAAGATATTTTAGGAAGTATGGAATTTGCCTGTAAATTAGCGGGAACAAGACTTATTGTTGTTTTGGGACACACGAGTTGCGGTGCCGTAAAAGGAGCTTGCGATGATGCAAAAATGGGTAATTTAACGGCATTGCTATCTAAAATAAAACCAGCGGTAAATGCTGTGGCAGAACCTAAAGACGAATCACAACGGAATTCAAAAAATGTTGAGTTTGTAAATAATGTTGCTGAGAAAAACGTGTATTTAACCATAAATAACATTAGGAAAGAAAGCCCGGTAATTGAAGAGATGGAAAAAAATGGTGAGGTAGAAATAATTGGGGCAATGTACGATGTTGGATCTGGTGCAGTTACATTTTATGAATAAAGATTTAATAAGTTCACTATAAAATTACAATTATGCTCCAAATACAGGGGCATAAAATTTAATCAAATCGATAAAATATTAATAAATGAAAAAATTATTTTCAAATTTTAGAGGAGATATGTTTGGCGGTATAACTGCTGGTATTGTAGCCTTACCGTTAGCTTTGGCTTTTGGTGTATCTTCCGGATTAGGCCCTACCGCTGGTCTGTACGGAGCAATCTTTATCAGTTTTTTTGCAGCACTTTTTGGTGGTACAAACACTCAAATATCTGGACCAACAGCACCTATGACCGCAGTAAGTATGGTTATTATTGCTGGATTAGTTGCAGCTTATGATGGTGACGTAAACAAAGCCTTACCCATAATTCTAGCAGTTTTTTTATTGGCGGGTCTAATGCAAATAGGGCTTGGTATTCTGGGGCTTGGTAAATATATAAAATACATACCTTACCCTGTGGTTTCTGGTTTTATGACTGCTATTGGAGTCATTATTTTGGTAACTCAAATTTTGCCCGCTGTTGGTTATTACCCTAAAGAAGATGCTGCCTATGTAGAGCAATTTAAACCGCAGGCCGAGGAAATTATATTAGACAACATCTTAAAAGAAGAGGCTGGTGAAGGAATTTTAGTTTTGGAAGATTTTGAAGAGACTATAAAAAGAGCCAAATTAATTACACAAGAAGACATTTTAAAAGAATCTCAGACATTAGCAGGAAAAGAAGCTTCTGGGGTTTTAGGCACATTTAAGGTATTGGGCAGGGCGTTGTCAAATATTAATTGGTTAGAATTGATATTAGCCTTGTCAACAATTATTATCATTTATGGATTTAAACGGATAACAACTGCCATTCCGAGTGCCTTGGTGGCTCTAATTGTTGTTTCGGGAGTTGCGGTCGGTTTTGGTTTGGACTACAGACCTATAGAGCAAATTCCAAGTGGTTTGCCTATACCAAAGTTAGAAATTTTTACCGAATTCAGTTTGAGCAGTCTTACACCTTATATTTTTACCGCACTTACCTTGGCTTTATTGGGAGCTATTGATTCACTATTGACCAGTGTGGTTGCTGATAACATGACCAAAACCAAGCATAACCCGAACAAGGAGCTTGTTGGTCAGGGAATAGGTAACAGTATTGCGTCTATTTTTGGTGGTATTCCAGGAGCTGGAGCAACCATTAGAACCGTTGTAAACATTAATGCTGGTGGTAAAACAAAACTTTCAGGCATGATTGCAGGTGTGTTGCTATTTATTATTTTGCTGGCGTTAGGGCCCGTGGCATCTAAGATTCCAGCCGCTGTGCTTGCAGGAATTTTAATCACAGTGGGTATTGGTGTAATGGACTACAAAGGATTGAAAGCAATACCAAGTTTACCCAGAGATGCAAAAGTATTGGGCATCAAGATGAGTTCAGAGGTAATTATCATGTTAGTTGTATTAGTGCTTTCCACATTTTGGAATTTGGTTTATGCCGTTGGTATTGGCCTTGTAATTGCATCTTTAATGTTTATGAAAAAGATAGGCGATCTAACTGCTCAACGATCGGATGTAAAGCCGTTACAAAAGGAAAAATATTGGGAGGATGAAATGGAAATGCCGGATCGTTTAAAAGAAGAAGTGTTTATAAAGCACCTAAAGGGACCACTGTTCTTTGGATCGACCAGCGATTTTCAAAACCTGGCAAAGCAAATTCCAGAAACGGCAACCGCAGTTGTTATCCGTATGGACAGAATGCAGTATTTAGATCAATCAGGGCTGTATGCTCTTGAAGATGTTTTTGTCGATTTAAAACAACAAGGAAAAGATGTTTTACTGGTTGATGTGCTGGAACAACCTTATTATTTGATGGAACGTATTGATATTATTCCAGATCTTATTCCAAAGGAAAATATCTTTGCAACCTTTAAAGAATGTTTGGTTTGGATAAAAGCTAACGTTAAAGATAGAAGTACCAAGGATAAATAATAAATTTGTCATTTATTTTAGACCTACAAAGTTTTCATAACTTTGTAGGTCTTTAATTATACAAGAAGAATGGCCCGAGATATAGAATTAAAAAAAAAGTGGGAAGTTTTAAGAACTAAAATTTCTAGCCAATTCGCAGATGGCGAAGCGGTTGATTTGGATGCTATTATTTATTTAATCGGTGTACAAGAATTGGGTCAAGGCTATAGAAAGTTTAAAAAAGACGATAAAGTAAATTTGATGCATATTGCCATTTGTAGATTGTTGGAACCGCTAGGCTATTACGAATTTGACTTTTTTGATAATGACGGATGGCCACATTACAAAGTAAAAGAAGAATTGCCCTTTTTAAAAGCAGGCGAGCAATCCGTTTTAATGAAAGAAGCCGTGGTGCAGTATTTTGTTGAAAAGGGGTTGATTTGAATTTAAAATTCGAGATTCAAGATTCAAAATTTTTGTATTGTGTTCCTACCTATTTATAAGAGTTTGGGATAAGAAATCTATAAATTATTTAAGTTTAACTCTGAACTTATAACTCCGAACTCTTAACTTTTTTAGATTGCTTCAAAAATCTTTCCCGGTAGGGGTTTTATTATTCCTTTTAATTCTAATGTCAACAATAATGTGGCTATTTTAAAAATAGGTAAATTGCAATGCAACGCTATAACATCTAATTGTTGTTTGCCCTCTTTTAGCAGATAATTATATACTTGTTTTTCAGTATCTGAAAGTTCTACAAATAACTGTTTTTGAACAGCTTTTTTCTTTTCGTCGTCTTTTTCCCAACCCAAAATATAGGCTACGTCTTTAGCTGAAGTGAGTGCTGCCGCTTTATTTATCTTTATCAATTGATTGCACCCTCGGCTATAGGCATCTGTAATTCTTCCAGGTATGGCAAATACATCCCTATTGTATGAATTAGCTATGTCTGCAGTAATTAAAGACCCACCTTTTTCTGCCGATTCTATTACAACGGTAGCTTGTGAAAGCCCCGCTACAATCCTGTTCCGTTTAACAAAATTCTCCCTATCGGGTTTTGATCCAGACCAAAAGTCGGTAATTAAACCGCCGTTTCTTAGCATTTCATCAGCATATTTTTTATGTAAGGCGGGGTAAATTCTATCCAAACCATGAGCTAAAACCGCTACTGTTTGTAACTTATTTTCTAGTGCCAATTTATGGGCATGAATATCCACTCCATAGGCCAATCCACTAATAATAACAGGATTATATTCCTTTAGTTTTACTATTAAATCTTCCAAGACAGACTTACCATAACCAGTCATTTGTCTTGTGCCAACAATGCTAATGGTTTTATAATTGTTTATGTCCATATTCCCCTTTTTAAAGAAGAGTATTGGAGCATCAAAACAATGTTTCAAATAATTAGGATAGTCATCATCCTGAAAATAAGAATATTGAATGTTATTTTTATTTATAAATTCAACTTCTTGTGCAGCCCTTTCAAAAAGGGTTTTATCTTTTAGAGCATAAGTAATTGAAGTACCCACACCCTGTATTTTACCTAAATTTTGGTTTTTTTCAGAAAATACGGCGGTGGCACTACCACAATGCGATATTAGTTTTTTTGCCATTACATCACCAATGCCGTTGGCGTTGATTAGTGCGAGTACATGTAGTAATTCTTCGTTGTTCAATATAAAAAAATAAGATTTTCAATATACAAACTTTGTTAATAAAAAAGGGAATGGAGACTCAATTAAACTAAAGTTTTTTTTACATTTGTTGCACCAGTATTTAGTTGAAGTTGAAATGACGGATAAGACAATCACGGATTTTGTAGTGGTTCTAGGCAAAAAATAATTGCATAGCCATTTACGGAATTATTTTTTAACGACGGAGTACGGCAAAGGACGCATTGAATTTGGCGACAATTTTGACCTCAACTAAATACTAACTATAACCCCTAAATTTTACACAACTGAAACTTTGCAATTACATAAGTGATTTACTATATCGTTACGAATGTGTAATTGTTCCTGGGTTTGGCGGCTTTGTAACCAATACAAAATCCGCTATTATCAGTCCATATTCCAAGACTTTCTATCCGCCTCATAAACTCATTACTTTTAACAGTCATTTAAAAAATAATGATGGTTTATTGGCCAATTATATTGCAGCATTGGATCAAGTACCTTATGAGCATGCATTGAATTTTATAAAATTTGAAGTTGGGCAATGGTACGATATTATAAAGCAAACCGATTTAACGTTGGAATCTATTGGTAAATTTTCTTTAGACAATAACGACACTATACTTTTTGAACCGCAAACTGAAATTAATTACTTAACAGAAGCTTTTGGGTTATCTTCCTTTGTATTGCCAGAGGTTCAAAGAGAAATCTTAATTAAAGAAACAACACCAATTGTTGAAAGGCCAGTTGTATCAGATGGTAAAAGAAAAAAGGAATCAAATGCTTTCTTAAAATACGCCGCTATATTTGTAATAGGGCTTTCTTTGCTTGGGGTAGCTGCCAATTCCATTTATCAGAGACATATTTCGGAACAACAGTCAATAGCTGAACAAGAGCAGCAGCAACAAATTCAAACAAAAATAGAAAAAGCTACTTTTATAGTATCGGAAGCTTTGCCTTCAATTAGCGTAGAAGTTACGTTGGATAAAAAACCATATCATATTGTGGCGGGAGCTTTTCGTTATCCTGAAAATGCTCAACGTTTGGTGAATCAATTAAAAGCTAATGGCTATAAAGCCCGAATTTTAGGGATTAACAAATGGGGATTGACCCAAGTTTCGTATGAAAGCTATACCGAAAAGAACGATGCCATTAACAACTTATACAGAATCAGGGAAACGGAATCTAATGACGCGGCTTGGTTGTTGATTCAGGATTTGTAAAATCCTACTTCTTTAAGGGATGCACCCGTTGTTTATTACCTATTTTATTATACTATTTCAAATTCAAGTAATATGCTCTTGTTTTCTTATCCAATTTCTCAATGGCGTAACGTAGTGTTATTCTTGGCATTGTAGTAGCGTATTTATTTAGAAAGTTGGTTAGTTTTTCTTCATTTCGCTTTCCTGCTTCCCTTATCCAACTTCCAACAGCTTTTTGGACATATTCATTGGAGTCATTTATTAATATTTCTGCGATTTTGAAGGTGTCTTCAATTTCATTTTTTCTAATAAAGTAATAAGTGCTTACAATTGCAGTTCTTCGTTCCATTGGATGTTTTGACTTAGCCAAATCATGTAGAGGTTTTCTGTCCTGATCGTATAAATATTGCCCAACCACATAAGGTGCCGCTCTATCTACCAAACCCCAATTGTCTATATATTTATGATTATCAATATAAGCTCTGAATATGTTTTCTCGTTCCTTCTTAGAAATTTTCTTATTTCTAGCTTTCCAATCTAATATTGAAACTGCTCCAAGTCTTAGGTTGTCGTCTTTATGTTTAAGCAGTTTAATTACCTCTGTTACTGGCATAGATTGAAATTCTTTCGATAAAGAAAATATTTCTCTTTTAGGAATTGCTTCTGAATAATCTTGAGCAATTAAATTTAAAGTTTCAATAAATTCCTTAGCGGTCATATTATTTTTTGTAATTGTCATTCAAGCCTTCTCCATTAAGGATTTTCTCCGTGTATTTTTCAATTCTCGATTCACGCGTCTTGGATTGTTTGGCTTGTGAAAAGTACAAAAGATAACCTCTTTGCCGCCCTGGTGTTAATGCGTAAAATGCCGTTTTTAAATCAGAATTACTGTCCAGTGCTTTTTTAAATTCTTCTGGCATTTTAAATTCAGAAGTCTTTTTCATTTTAACTTCCGAACCCGCTTCTTCCACTTCAATCGCTTCAAAGATATAGGTTTTAATAACTGATTTTAAATCAATAATTTCTTGCAAGTTCGTGAATCGAATTTGACGTGCTGATTGCACATTTTCCGTTTGTTGAATTAGAATATTCTCTGTATCCTTCAATAAAGCACCTTTATGAAAAAGCAAGGCACAATAACCTTTAAATCCATGTATTAAAACAATATTTTTACCTTGAAAAGTATAGCAAGGATGCATCCATTTAAAATCTTCATCAAGACCACAATCTAAACAGATGTCACGCAATAACTTGGTTTCTTCTTTCCAATTTCTTATCTTTTCTATATAGTTTTCAACTTTTTCCATTTACAAGCTTATTACTTAATGAGATAATTTTTCTACTTTCTGGTCTGAAATACCAAGATAGAATTATTACAAATATTAATACCAAAGAAGGCATTGCTTCTATGAAGGGCTGACCGACTGCAAAATGTGAAATGGCTGCACCAGACATAGCAAAGAAAAATCCTGCATAGCCCCATTCTTTTAAAAGTGGGAATTTGGGAATTAGAATCGCTATAACACCTAATATTTTCCAAACACCAAGAATACTCAGCAAGTATTGTGGATAACCCAACTGCTCTATAATTTCGGTGTACCCACCAATTTGAAGCACTTGCTGTATACCACCTGCTAACATTCCAAATGAAAGGAATATAGTAACAATCCAATAAATAATTTTGCCTGTACGCCCGATACGATGATTTCTTTTTGCCATAATAATAATTTTAAATTATACTTTTTCTGTTACAACTGCCAAGTTGTTAATTATTTTCCATTCGTTATCCGAATCTAATACGAGAGAATTGTAAGAAATGAAATCATATTTAGAACTTTCAATGCGTAATTTTACAGAAGCAATAATTCCACATTGGTCAATTTCCTCAATTTTCATCTTTCTAGGAACACCACCAAAAATTCCGCTTTTAATATTTTCTAGATAGTCTTTTTTGTTAATTATTGTAACTCCTCTTGTACCCATAAATCCGTTATTGGTAACTCTAAAATCTTTATGGAGCACTTGGTCTAAAATCTTAACATCACTAGTATCGCCACCTTTTACGAAGTTTGTTATGGCTTCCTTTATTTTCTTGATTTCACTCATATCTTTTGTAATAGTTCTTCTAATATATTGTGAGCCATATTTAACCCTTGTGCAAAAGGTTTTCTTAACAATTCATTACGTGTTTCTACAGATTTAAAAATAATGTGCATTGTCAATTTACTTGTTTGACTAGTTATTGATTCAAAATCCAGGAATTCGAGTTGAGCGGGTAGAGAAAACACATCCATTTCAAATGTTCTAACAATCATTTTATTTAGAATAAAGCTATGAAACGTTCCTTTTCCACTAAAAATCACATCTCCATTTGTGTTGCGTTTTTCAAAATGATACTTTCCATATTGCTTGAACTCAAACTCAATTAAGTCGCTTCCCATCCATTGTTCAAATAAGTTCTTATTTTCATATGCCGTAAATAATGACTCTACTGGAATATCAAACTTACGGGTAATCTGAATTTCCTGTTTGCCATCTTCGGCATTAATTTTCGTCTTTTGTTCCATATTATTTAGGTCGTTTATTTTTCATTATAGATTCCAATTTATTAAATCGTTCATCCCATAGTTGCCTGTAGGGTTCTATAAATTCAGCAATTTCTTTCATTCCGTTTGGATTTAAATGGTAGTAAATTTCCCTACCTTTCTGTTCTTGTTCTAATATTTCACACTCTGTAAGAATTTGAATGTGTTTGGAAATTGTTTGCCTAGAAGAATCAAAATTTTCGGCAATAGCGGTCGGTGTCATTGCTTGTAATGCGACTAAAGAAATTATCGTTCTTCTGGTTGGATCCGCAATGGCTTGAAATACATCTCTTCTTAATTTCATTGTGCAGTTATTTGACAGCAAATATATGTGCAATCATTTAACTGCACAAATTTTTTTCTATAATTTTTATGCTAACTCTTTTTAATTAAACTAACCGTTCTATATTTACCATCCAATAACAAATAAGACAGTAACTATTAACCTTTATCATGATGAATACCAAAACTCCAAAAGAATCTTTAACCATTTTAACCGACATGGTGTTACCAGGAGAGTCCAATTCTTTAAATAACCTGTTTGGTGGTGAATTATTAGCAAGGATGGACAGGGCTTGCAGCATTGCAGCTCAAAGGCATTCCAAAAGAATTGTAGTTACGGCATCTGTTAATCACGTTGCGTTTAACAAAGCAGTTCCGGTGGGGAGTATTGTTATTGTGGAAGCCAAAGTTTCTAGAGCGTTTAATTCTTCAATGGAAATTTATGCTGATGTTTGGACGGAAGATCGTGAAAGTGGAGAAAAAACTAAGGTAAATGAAGGTATTTACACCTTTGTAGCGGTAGATATGACAGGAAGCCCCGTTAAAGTGCCACCCATAAGTCCAGAAACAGAACTCGAAAAGCAACGTTACGATGGAGCTTTACGCAGAAAACAGCTGAGTTTGGTATTGTCAGGAAAAATGAAACCACAAGAAGCAACGGAGTTAAAAGCTCTTTTTAGTTGAAGAGTTCATTAAATTATTTTCCCGATCCAAGGTTCTGGATTCAGTTTTTTTGTTTCTTTAAATAAGCTAAAAATCAATATTGTTTTACCGTTAACAGCGTCTGTGTGGATAGTACCTATTTCATCACCGGTGTTCACGGTATCTCCCAATTTAAAGAGGACATCGTCCAAATTAGTGTATGCCGTAATGTAATTGCCATGTTGGATTAGCACCAGTTTTTTTCTGCCAGATTGTAATTGGATGGACATTACCTTACCTTTAAAAATAGCTTTGGCCTTGGCTCCTTTTTCTGTTGCAATATGGATACCGCTACTTTGTATAGTAATTCCGGCTAGGGTAGGGTGCGGTTGTGTACCATATTTTCTGGTAACAAGTCCTTTTTTTACCGGCCACGGCAATTTTCCTTTATTCGCTACAAAATCACTCGCTAAATTTTTGCCCTCCGGTGTTAAATGGAAACCGGATGAAGCCTTCTTATTAGTGCCCTCTTTAGATTTTGCAATGGCAGCGGCAATCAACTTATCTATTTGACGGTCTATTTTACGCTCTTCGGCCTGCTTCTTCTTTATCTGGGAAATATATTTTTTCTCTTTTGCCTTTACCTTACCAACTAATCGTACCTGTGAGGTTTTTTCTCGGTCAATACTATCTTTTTGCCTAGTGTGCAACGCGATCAATAATCTTTTTTCATCTTCTCTTTCACGCAAAGAATCCGTTAAAACGCTTAATTCATTGGCAGATATTTTTATTTGTTCTCCCTGTTGTTTTCTATAATTTGCATATTGTTTTATATACTGTAAACGTTTATAGGCCTGGGCAAAGCTTTCAGAAGACAATAAGAACATCAAGCGGCTTTGTTTGCTTTTGCTTTTGTAGGAACTGACTACCATGTTGGCGTATTCTTCTTTTAGAGCAGCTAAATTCTTTTCTAATGATTGTATTTCCTTTTCGTTTTTTGCAATGGCTTCAGAGAGTATCTCTGCTTCTTCGTCAATGGTTCTTATCAATCTGGCACGGATACTTATTATTTTATTCAAATCATCAAGCTCTGAGAGTAAGGTCTCCGCTTCCTTTTTAGATTTTATTAATAAGGTTTGGGCTTCTTTTATTTCTTTTTGTATCTCTTTTCTCTTTTTTTCCAATTGAGCTTTAGATTGCCCCAATGAAGACAATGAAAAGAAAATCGAAACAACAATAAAAAGTAAAACTCTTAGATTCATGATACAAAACTATCTCTTTTTGAGCAAATAGATTTTCCGATTTTAAAAATGTTTCAACAAAGTTATTTTAATTCTATTTTTTCGTAATTTTTAGGAATTTCAAAAGGAAAACTAACCGATTTGTTAAATTCTACCGATTTATAATCAACATCTATTGTGGAAACATTTTTTGTGTCAGATGCCGTGATATGAATTTCCCGAGGGAAAAATTCGTTTTCTATGGTTTCGTAATTTGCATAGTTTATGACCAAAGTGTTGTTTTCGTCTTTTTGATTGAGCTGTTGACTGTTCATCTTAAAGTTGATAGGATTTATCAAAAACAGAATATCGAACAACGGATTGCCAACTTTTGGTTTTAGCATATAATTTTTCTCAAAAACCGAAACATCAAAAGATTCTTTTTTAAGGTCTAAAAGACTCTGACCTAGTAGTAGGTCTTGAACTTTTTGAAAGTTAAGCTCGGTGCCTAAAAAGTCGCTCAACAATGAAAAATCACCCTCAAAATAAGTTCTGTTTATTTTTTCGTAAAAACTGACCCTGTTTGGTGTTATTAAAACTTTACCCACCGGAAAACCTAATTTGGTCAAACTGATCCAAATGGTTTCATCTTTTTTAAGCCTTAAAGAACCCGTTACACTTGGTAAACTGCTCTTCCCTTTATATTTGATTTTTAACTTGGCATTAATGGTCTTTTTATTAAAAGTATTGGTGTAATGATTTTTAATAATCTTTTTTGAAGACAAACCCATATTTTCTGATGTGTTGGTCACTTTAGTGGTTTTGCAAGCCGAAACGGAAAACATGATGAGTATAATAAAACTGATTTTTTTTAACATGTTATGATTTTTTTTCGCGTAAAGTAGCGGCTTTTTTATAGTTTTTAGAGGCTTCAACATTGTTTTTTAAACCCTTGTAACTCAAACCCATCTGATCGTAAAAATCCGCTTCAAGTGTTGTATCGTCAACAATATAGTCTAAGCCTATTTCCAATTGAACAAGAGCTTGGTCATATTTTTTTGTATAATTTAAGGCCGTAGCGTTCATTAAGTAAACAAAGGGCTGGGCAGGGAAAAATTCAAGACCTTCGGTACTCTTCTTTTCCAATTCCAAATATTTCTTTTTATCATTTAGTTTTATAAGCAATTGCTCTAAAACCCTAAACGATTTTTCTGTTTCATATCTCGTCTGTAATTCCGGTAAAGTCTGCTCTTCTAGTGGTTTATCTGTAGAAGTATCATTTGGCGTTGATACACTTCCGCTTAAGATAGATTCTTTAAAAGGCAGTAAGTTTTCGTCCAGTGTACCTTTTTTCTCTAAATCCAACAATATTTTTTTAGCTTCATCAATTTTATTGTTTTTTATGTAGAGAATAACTAAATCTAATTCGGAATTATCGTTTTCTTTTGCAATTTTCTCTTGTATTTCTAGAGCAGCTTTAAAGTTATTTTGTTTATTGTAAATGTCTCTTAACAAGATTTGTATAAACAAATTATTTGCATCTTTTTGTAATGCTCTTTTCGTGTAAGCCTCGGCTTCTACGTATTTTTCTAGTTCAAAATAGTTTTTACCAAGTTCAAAATTTAAGGCTTTGTCATCACTTTTAATATTTTGGCACTTTTCTAAAGCCATAATGGCTTTGTCAAAATTACCAATGGCTTTTTGCTGCAGGGCTTCAAAAAAGTATTGTTCAAAATCTAGATTGCTTTGTTCTTTTTTGAGTTCTGCTGCGTTTTTTTCGGCTAAAAAAACTTGTGCCAAAGAATCGTTTTGGGCAAATCCCATTAGAGAAAAACCCATCATTAATAAAATCACGATATGTGTGATACGCTCTGTCATTTAGACTTAAACCAAATTAGAATAATCTCCTATACTTATTGAGGTAAAATTACCATTATATTCCACATTGTTACCAATCATTGCGTTGTCTAAAGTCGCATTTTTAATATTCGTGTTGGTCTGAATCAACGAATTACTGATTGTTGAATTTTCTACAACACTATTTGTGCCAAGCGATACGTTCGGACCAATTTTAGCATTAATTAACTTAACGTTATCGCCAATATAACAAGGCTGTATAACCTCCGAATTTTCTAAAACTACAGATTTTGACACCAAATTTTGTCCAGCTTGTTTTGCAAATTGCAACACTCTTCCGTTGGTCTCTACGGTAATTTCCTTGTTGCCACAATCCATCCATTCATCCACTTGACCAGGAACAAATTTCAACCCCTTTTGCTTCATGTTTTCTAGGGCATTGGTCAATTGGTACTCTCCTTTTTCTTTAATATCATTATCCAATAAATATTGAATTTCGTCTCTTAAAATTTCTCCTTCTTTAAAATAATAAATTCCGATTATTGCCAAATCTGAAACAAAAGTTTCTGGTTTTTCAACAAAATCGGTTATAATACCATCTTGTATTTTTATAACGCCATAGGCACTGGGGTTTTCAACTTTTTTGACCCAAATGGCACCATCAGCATCGGCGTTTAATGTGAAATCTGCTTTAAACAAAGTATCGGCAAAAGCCACAACGCAAGGCCCGTTTAAAGATTCTTTTGCACATTGTATGGCATGTGCAGTACCCAACGCCGTTTCTTGAACGGTAACCACCCCATTTGCACCCAAATCTTTAGCAATAGCCAATAATTTACTTTCAGTATTCTTAGGAAAAGTTGGCCCGATAATAAAAGCAATTTCTTCAACATCTTGTTTTAAAACAGCGGCTATATCTTCAACCAATCTTTGTACGATGGGTTTTCCAGCTATTAATGTCAAGGGTTTTGGAATAGTTAAGGTATGCGGTCTTAGGCGTGAACCTATGCCTGCCATGGGGACAATAATTTTCATATAATTTTTTGTTTTTTAAAAAACGCAAATATAGTTAAAATTAAAAGAGCTCAAATCTTATAACTTCTTAATAAATGCACCATCTTTAACGGTGTAATGGAAAGGAATATTGTTGTTTTTACTGGTTTTTTGCCATAATAAAACATGGCTTTTATAATTGGAAGCGTCAGCAATAATCTTTTTAGGTTCTATTTCATTTATCAGTCTTTGTAAGTTGATATTTGGCGAATTTATCAACCAAATAATTTCTGGTTTAAAGTTTAAGTTTTTGTATATACCAAAACTGTCAATAACTATTAACTTTTCAGACTCTAATTGATACATATTTTCGATCTTATTTTCTGCAGATTTAATGTAGGAATTTGTTCCAATTAAGAAATCGTTAATAATGGTGTTATTGGTAATACTGTCCAAATTATGCTGAATACTGGCTTTATTGCCATCTTTTTTTACCAGCATTGAATATCTGGATTTATTAAAAATGACAAATTCCGAAGAAGTATTTGTCTGGTATTTTTCAAAAATTAAATTTGATTGAAATAAGATAACCACTATCAAAACATATTTTATAAGTGACCGATTTTTGGTTTCGAACCATTTAAAAAATGTGATAATTATTAAATAGCTTATAATAGTGGAAATGATCGTAAAAGAGATATTTTGAAAAAGGAAGGATTCTTGTTTGCCAATCCAACCCACGGTTGAATTCAAAAGAAAAATAACTTGCTCATAAAGAGAGGCAATAAAATTTGGTAATATATCCATTAAAGAGAGTATAATTACCAAAATTCCCAAACCTAAAATTAAACCTAGAAATGGTATAATTAAAAGATTGGCAACGAAAAACAAACCAGGAAACTGATGAAAATAATACAAACTCAAAGGCAAAACACCCAATTGTGCCGCCACGGAAACCGTAAATAATTGCCAGGGATAATCAATAACCTTATAGTTGGGTTGCCACAGATTATACAGTTGCGGTTGTACCCAAACTATAAAAAATACCGCCAAATAACTCAATTGAAACCCAACTTCAAAAAGGTAAAAGGGATTAAATAACAACAAGAAAAAGATGGAGATCAATAAAGTTTTATATGTGCTGACTTCCTTTTTGGTGGCGAGTGCCACTGCCACTGCTGTAAACATAGTTACTGCCCTGATTACAGAGGCTGATAAACCTGCTAGAAAAGCAAAAGTCCATAAAGAAAAAACTACAATAACCAGTTTAATAACCTTACCATTTTTTAGTCTTTCTAGGGGTTTAAATAAAAAATTGAGTAATAATAGTATAATACCAACGTGCAAACCTGAAACTGCCAAAATATGGATGGCACCGGCATTTTGGTAATTTTCTATAATTTCTTTTGAAATCTCTTGTCGCTGACCTAATAATAAAGCGTTGATAATTGCCAGCTCATCGCCTTTAAAACCATGTTCTTCTAATGCAAGATTTATTTTCTTTCTAAAAGAATGTGCCAATCCTTTTAATGATGTTTTTTCGTTTTTTAAGCGTAAAAAGTTTTCATCATAAATAGTCATTTGATGCTGAACTTGCTGTTTGGCTAAATAATTTTTATAATTGAACTGATAGGGGTTTTTGGGATTATCAATCTCTTCAAAATCATCAAAAACTATAATTTTATCATCAATTGAAAGTATATTTTTAGTGGAATCTTTTTGAATATTGAGCTTTATTTTTCCTTGTGATTGATTTCCGTTTGTAGAAATAACCGTGGCGATATAATTGTTATAATAGTTGTTATCTTTTAAAATATCATCTATAACCAAAGTGGTTTCATTTACATTTTCAGTAAAGAAATTGCTGTAATTATTTTCTTTGAATTGAGGATTTTTAAAAGTAATTGAAGCTATTCCAATCAACATAAATACTGCATAAGTAGCAATTGTAAAATAATAAGATTGAGTTCCTTTTTTCCTTGAAACAAAATAAAATGTGGATAAAAGTAGTAAGGAAATTATCAAAAGGATACTTACTGATTTTAGGGTGAGCTCTAAATAATACCCCAAAACAATTCCGAGAATTAGAAAAAAGACAAGTTGAGCAGGGATGTATTTCAGTATTTTCAAATTTTTATAATCTTAAATAAATTTCAAGTTACCATTTATTGTTAAATCTATACCATTTGTTAAGAAAAACAATACTTATGTTTAATTTACTTTAAATGAACAGTTTTCTAAACTATATTTGAGGTAAGTAAAAACCCAAACCAAAAAAAATTGCTAATAGTCAAATCTACTATTTAAAGAAATTAAATTTAGAGTTATTTAATTAAAAGCCTCATTTGCATCTCATGTCATTTGGGGCTTTTCCCATTTAAAGATTTACCTTTTTCTATTCCTCTTTTTTGAAAATTATTTCCCGAACTTCGCATTTTTAAAATGGAAATGCAAACCAAACCAAAAATAACCTTTAAATATATCAATAAATTAGCATTACCAGCTTTGATAGCCGGTATTGCAGAACCGTTACTTTCTATAACCGATACGGCTATTGTTGGTAATATTGATGTAAACGCTACGGAAGCGTTGGCCGCGGTTGGAATTGCAGGTTCGTTTTTGTCAGCTTTAATTTGGATTTTAGCTCAAACGCGTTCAGCAATTTCTGCCATTATTGCCCAATATTTTGGAGCTAAAAGATTGGATGAAATAGAATCTTTACCAACCCAAATTATTGCAATTAATTTGGGTTTGAGTGCCTTGCTTTATGTTATGTCAATTGTTTTTGTTGAATTTATTTTCAAATTATACAATGCAGAAGGGCTAATTTTAAATTATACGGTTTCATATTATAAAATTAGAGCGATTGGCTTACCGTTAACACTATTCGTTTTTTCAATTTTTGGTGTTTTTAGAGGTTTGCAAAATACATACTGGCCAATGGTAATCAGTATTACTGGAATGTTATTGAATATTGGTTTGGACTTTATTCTAGTATTTGGCATCGAAGGTTTTATTCCCGCCATGCACATTGAAGGTGCTGCCTATGCAAGTGTAATAGCACAGTCCGTTATGGCAGTTATGGCGTTATATTTATTTCTTAAAAAAACACCATTTCGTTTTAAATTTCAATTACCATTTAATAAGGAAATAAAGCGGTTATTAATGCTTAGCTTAAATTTATTTATTAGGGCATTATCCTTAAATATTGCCATTTATTTTGCCAATTCTTATGCGACAGCTTACGGCAATAATTATATAGCAGCACAAACCATTGCTTTTCAGATATGGTTGTTTTTCGCCTTTTTTATTGATGGTTATTCTAGTGTAGGTAATATTGTTTCAGGAAGGTTATACCATTTCTCTTGTTAATTTACTCAATTATTTGTAAATTGCCTTATGGCAAAACAAATAGACTTACACATTAAAGAGAGTGAATCAGAACTAAAGGCTCTTATGAATGCTCAAAGCAAGCT
>NZ_JAXKVV010000039.1:0-2500 GCF_034296135.1 Aureibaculum koreense | reverse complement strand
TCTCTGAGAGCCTAGGCATCCTCCATACGCCCTTATTTAGCTTATTGTACTTTTTGCTCTTTTTATCATACCGACCTAAATCGGTATAACAACCCTGATAAATCAGGGTATTCTTATAATGTGCAATCTCTATATTTCAAAAGATTGCAGCCTTGTTTTAATTTCTATCTGTTAATATATTTCCAAATAAATGAAAATATACTTAACTAGCTTATTATGATTTACGATATCATTATTTCAATATGTCAATGAACATTTATTCAGTTGGCAGTATTCAGTATTCAGTTGGCAGTTAAAACTGCTTACCGTGAACTGTTACTGCTCACTGACCCCATCCTTCGCTAAAGCTTCGGACGGCAATGGTGGAGAATATCGGAGTCGAACCGATGACCTCCTGCGTGCAAGGCAGGCGCTCTAGCCAGCTGAGCTAATCCCCCGTGGTCAATGAAATTTCAAAAATCAATTTCCAAATTCCAAAAAAAATTAAGGTATCTCAACTTCTAAAATTTCCTTCAATATGTAATGAACTTTTTAAAAAACTCTGAACTCAGAACTTTTTAACTGTTAACTGTCACGCATTAGCGTGATTTGTAGTCTCGGGCAGGCTCGAACTGCCGACCTCTACATTATCAGTGTAGCGCTCTAACCAGCTGAGCTACGAGACTTTATTTAGTCCGCAGTATTCAGTATTCAGTTGGCAGTACCTCCCTACTAACTAAATCTTAAGACTTATGTATTTTAAAAAAATTGACAGCAATAGAAGCAGAATTAAATCTTTCGTTAACAAAACTTCCGTTTCTTCGTTGCTCTTAATATTTAAATATTAAAAACAAACTCTAGAAAGGAGGTGTTCCAGCCGCACCTTCCGGTACGGCTACCTTGTTACGACTTAGCCCCAGTTACCGGTTTTACCCTAGGCAGCTCCTTGCGGTCACCGACTTCAGGTACTCCCAGCTTCCATGGCTTGACGGGCGGTGTGTACAAGGCCCGGGAACGTATTCACCGCATCATGGCTGATATGCGATTACTAGCGATTCCAGCTTCACGGAGTCGAGTTGCAGACTCCGATCCGAACTGCGATAGGGTTTGTAGATTCGCTCACTGTCACCAGTTGGCTGCTCTCTGTCCCTACCATTGTAGCACGTGTGTAGCCCAGGACGTAAGGGCCGTGATGATTTGACGTCATCCCCACCTTCCTCGCGGTTTGCACCGGCAGTCTCGTTAGAGTCCTCAGCTTGACCTGTTAGCAACTAACGATAGGGGTTGCGCTCGTTATAGGACTTAACCTGACACCTCACGGCACGAGCTGACGACAACCATGCAGCACCTTGTAAGTGGTCCGAAGAAATAGCTATCTCTAGCTAATGCAACTTACATTTAAGCCCTGGTAAGGTTCCTCGCGTATCATCGAATTAAACCACATGCTCCACCGCTTGTGCGGGCCCCCGTCAATTCCTTTGAGTTTCATCCTTGCGAACGTACTCCCCAGGTGGGATACTTATCACTTTCGCTTAGTCACCGAACCGAAGCCCGACAACTAGTATCCATCGTTTACGGCGTGGACTACCAGGGTATCTAATCCTGTTCGCTCCCCACGCTTTCGTCCATTAGCGTCAATTGTCAGTTAGTAGACTGCCTTCGCAATCGGTATTCTATGTAATATCTATGCATTTCACCGCTACACTACATATTCTATCTACTTCACTGAAATTCAAGACAACCAGTATCAAAGGCAGTTCCACAGTTGAGCTGTGGGATTTCACCTCTGACTTAATCGCCCGCCTACGGACCCTTTAAACCCAATGATTCCGGATAACGCTTGCACCCTCCGTATTACCGCGGCTGCTGGCACGGAGTTAGCCGGTGCTTATTCGTACGGTACCGTCAAACACCTACACGTAGGTGCTGTTCTTCCCGTATAAAAGCAGTTTACAACCCATAGGGCCGTCTTCCTGCACGCGGCATGGCTGGATCAGGGTTGCCCCCATTGTCCAATATTCCTCACTGCTGCCTCCCGTAGGAGTCTGGTCCGTGTCTCAGTACCAGTGTGGGGGATCTCCCTCTCAGGACCCCTACCTATCATAGTCATGGTAAGCCGTTACCTTACCATCCAACTAATAGGACGCATACTCATCTTGTACCGATAAATCTTTAATATATAAACCATGCGATTCATATATACCATGGGGTATTAGTCAAAATTTCTCTTGGTTATTCCCCAGTACAAGGCAAATTGTATACGCGTTACTCACCCGTGCGCCGGTCGCCATCAGGTACAAGTACCTATGCTGCCCCTCGACTTGCATGTGTTAAGCCTGCCGCTAGCGTTCATCCTGAGCCAGGATCAAACTCTCCATCGTATAAATTTTAAATCTCTTTAAAACGAAAAGCTTCTCAAAAAAAAATTCTAGGTGACCTACCCCTTTATAAAAAAAGATAAGCCGAACCATATAATTCCACTCTATTTTTACGCTGTCAATTTTCAATAGTTTCAATGAAC
>NZ_JAXKVV010000038.1:0-12886 GCF_034296135.1 Aureibaculum koreense | reverse complement strand
CCCTACCCCTATCAAAGCAACCTTTAGCTTCTCCCTCTTATTACTAAAACCATAGGTTAAGTTTGGCATTACCGAAATGCCCGCCCCTACTATAGCTGACTTCTTAATAAAATTTCTTCTTGAACTCATAAATTGGTAAAGTTATTTTAACCTTTTTTTAACAATGCCAAATGTTAGGATTTCCAATTTATTTGAAGTGCAAATTTTAAGCAAATCCTTCCATTTTTAGGATTGTTGCTTATAGAGAGCTTAATTTCTACACTTTTTTGCATGAAATTTACACTTTGTTGGTTTTTAGTTATATTTACGGTTGTTATAAACACATTTTATAATTAAAAAAATTGGTGAATTTAAAGCTAACTACATTTATTTTTTGTCTTTTTGCTACGTTTGGGGCATTAATGGCTCAAGACAATGCAAATTTCAAACATCTGTCTCCAACATTGAACAACAGCCCAGTAAATGTGTCCGGAACGATACAAGATGCTACAGGAAATATTTGGATGGCGTGCAGTGTTGGTATTTTACAGTACGATGGGTATGATTACACCCTTGTTAAAAATGCTGTTCTTTTTCCTCAAATTAAGCAAAACGATCGCGTTAAGACGTTGGTAAAAGATGCGGATAAAAACATTTGGATAGTTTCAAACTTTGGTCTGTTATCTAAATACAATTCAGAGGGAGGAGCGTATCAGGATGTAAATGAAAATCTGTTAAAAAACAGGTTAATCACAGCTATTTCCTCTAAAAATAATAATGTTTGGATGGCTTCTAACAACGGAACCATCCTTAAATATAATAACAACGCTCTTGATAGTGTTACCACGATTAACCATAACGGTTTTGCGGTTAAAAACATCTTTGACATAGAAGTCTTAGCGAACAATCAAATTTATGTAAGCACAGACGATGGAAAAATTTTTAATCACAATTTAAAAAACAAAAGAACGAGTGAACTGGTCGGTCCTTTTTCAAATTTCCCTGGAATACTTAACTTGACCACCGATAATCTTAATAGGCTTTGGATAGGAACAGAGACTTTTGGACTGTTCGTTTATGACCCTTCTAGTGAACGGTTTATTCAAAACACACTTTTTAAAGGTAATAAATATAATATTCACAACGAACTTTTTATTACTTTTTTTAAGGACAGCGAGGGCACTATCTGGGCCGGTACGGACGGTGGCGGTCTATATAAAATAAATCCAATAAACGGCAATATCGATGTTTTTACAAAACAAGATTCCAATGAATTTTCGCTTAGCAGCAATACCGTTTTAAACATAAGTGAAGATAACCATAAAAATATTTGGGTAGCTACAAATTATGGTAAACTAAACATTTTACCTCATGCAAATGAAAATATAAAATACCTTTCGGGGTCGGAAAATAATACCCCTGTAAGAATCTTAAGTATTTTTAAAAGTTCGCTAAATACATTATGGATAGGGACTGACGGATTTGGACTCACAAAAATAGAGGTTAACGAAGATGGCACGACCAAAAAAAGCCAGTACCTTAAAAAGAACGATTTGAGCAAAGGTTTTTATGTGCAATCCATTACCGAAGATAATAACGGTAATATTTGGTTTGGTACTTATAAGAACGGCTTATGGATTTACAGGCCTAAAAGGGATCGTTTTGAAAAAATAGGCATTTTCAGCTCTAATAAACATGAGGCAACGGATGTTAGAACCGTTTTTAAAGACTCTAAAGGACGGATTTGGGTCAGTTCCAATGTGTCATTAAGTATTTACAGTTCCGAATTGGAGTTGTTAGCTTCTTTCGAAAACAATTCCAACGGTCTTAAAGGTACTATTGCGGAGAGCATCATCGAAGATAAAAACGGTAGATTTTGGTTGGGAATGTTCAGAAATAATCTGCTTGAATTCAATGAGAACTCATCAAATCTTCAATTTTCTACATTTATTGAGCACCCTGATCTTTATTCTGTAAGATCTATGGCCAGCACAACCGAAGGTACTGTATATTTAATAAACGCGGACGGCGAACTGTTGAGTTTTAACAGTAACGCTAATGACACTTCAAATTTTAAAAATGTAGCAACCCATAAAGATCGTCAATTTGTAAGTGCGTTGCTAGTGAATAAAGATAACATTTGGTTGGGCTCCAACAATGGCATTCATCATTTAAATTTAAAAACAAATGCTATAAAGACATATTATACTGCCGATGGCCTACAAGACAATGTGTTTTTGGTAAGAAGTGCCTTTAAGGATACCGACGGGTTATTATATTTTGGCGGTATAAAAGGACTCAATTATTTTAATCCCAATCAATTAACTGAGAAAAAATTAAATCCCGATCTATTTATCCATACTATAGAAATTCTCAACAAACCTGTTGAATCGATTTTACCGGATCAAACAACATCTGGCGTTTTAAATACGAAGTCTTTAAAATTAAAAAACGATCAATCTTCTTTTTCTTTTAAATTTTCGGCTATTGATAATATTTTAAACCCTAATTTTACTTATGCATATCGCCTTAAAGGTTTCGATAAAGACTGGATCATTAGCCACCCTGAACGTGTAGCTACTTATACCAACATTCCGCCGGGAAACTATACTTTTGAGGTAAAGGCAGGCACTAAAAATGGCGTTTGGGATATTGCCCCACAAAAAATCGATATTAAAATAGCACCTCCTATTTGGAATAGTACTTGGGCATATATTATCTATTTTTTCATTTTAGCTATGATTGCTTACAGTATAAGAAGATGGTTCGTTCTTAGAAAAAGGTTATTTTTAGAAAAAGTACTGCACAAAAAAGAAAACGATCTATATAAACTGAAAATGGATTTTTTCGCCAAAATGTCTCATGAAATTCAAACACCCTTGACATTAATTTCAGGCCCCATAGATGATATGAAAAAAAGAGCCACCACTGATGGAAATCTTCTATTAAAACAACGGTTGGATATTATTGCAAACAACGCAGATAGACTTTCTAAAATTGCAAGAGAGTTAACGTTAGTAAGAAATAAAGAACTAGATAAATTGCAACTTGCCGTTACCAAAAACAGTTTGTGCGAGCACTTAAATTCAATTGCCATATCTTTTAAAGAGTTAGCTAGAACTAAGCACATAGATTTTAACATTAATTGTCCAAGAAATTTACATAACGTTTGGTATGATAAAGAAAAAATAGAACATGTTCTCTATAATTTATTATCTAATGCTTTTAAATTTACTCCAAACAATGGAACGATTGATATAAATGTAAAATCTCTAGAATCTGATAAATTTATCAAATTATCCATATCGGATTCTGGACCAGGAATGCCGAAGTCAGAATTAAAGAAAGTATTTGAACTTTTTTATCAATCTGACTCTCAGAAAAAATACAAAGGCACAGGCATAGGACTTGCTTTGACTAAGGAGTTGATTAACCTACATAACGGAAAAATTAGCGTAAAATCTAAACCAAAAAAAGGTACAACTTTTAGGGTAGTATTGCCTATTACCGAAGATGCTTATGATGAAAGTGATAAAATTGTGACAGACATTTTTGATGAACCACAATTAGTCTTAAAAAAAGAAGATGTTGTTGAAATCTCGACTGATAATTTAAATGACAAAACGATTTTAGTAGTAGAAGACAACCTTGAACTACAACAGCTTTTAAAGGACCTGTTGAACAAACACTACACCGTTATTTTTGCAAATGAAGGAGAAGAAGGTTACGAACTGGCAAAAAACAAAAACCCGGATATTATATTAAGTGATGTTATGATGCCCAAATTGGGAGGGATAGAAATGTGCAAAAAAATACAACAAAATACATTGACCTCTCACATACCCATAATTTTACTTACCGCAAAAAATTCAACAAGTGCAAAAATAGAAGGGCTTTCATCCGGTGCTATTGAATATATTAGCAAGCCCTTCAATACCAAAGAATTATTACTGAAAATAAAAAATATTTTGACTTCTAAAGAGCAAATTATTTCCAACTACCGTAAAGAGGTGCTAAGCACCCCAAAAATAAATATTGACAAAACCAAGGACGAGCTGTTTATTGAAAACTTAGTTAAGATAATTAACGATAATATTGATAATGCCGATTTTAAAGTGGAAGATATAGCTGAATCTCTTAATATGGGATATTCAACTTTATATAGAAAATGCCAGACTTTAACCGGAAATAGTTTAGTTGATTTTGTGCGTTTGTTACGTTTAAAAAAAGCTGCCGTTTTAATTGCCAAATATGGATACTCTATTAATGAAACTGCCTATCTTACTGGTTTTAACGATCCAAAATATTTTTCCAAATGTTTTAAAAGCCAATTTAAAAAAACACCGGGCAGTTTTAAAAAAGAAGCTCACAAAATGGAAATCGATAGTTTTTTAAAAAATTATCAATTGGAAGATATTGGTTAAATTTTAGTTGTTCAACTAAATTCAACATTATAACTTACCTTCAAATGAAACCACTGAAAATCAGTTTAATTATTAGTTATTCACTTTAACCACCTGAATATAATCATCATTTTTAACAACCAATATAGCCTTTCCAGATTTTAAATTAATGACATCTGCAGCTTTTACATCTCCCCCAATATACAATCCACTTTGGTTGGGTGGAACGACTTTGAACCTACCCTCTTTTGTGCCTTTAAGGTAGAGTCCATAGCTAGCATCATTTCTAGGTGTTTCAATTTCAGAACCATAAAGATTACCCACTAAAATCAGGTCTTTTATACCATCGGCATCAAAATCTTCAATAAGAATATCATTTACAGAAGATAATTGAGCTCTATTATCCAAACCTTTAATTTTAAATGTGTTATTTCCGCTGTTCATGAAAAAGGAAGTCGCGAAATTATTTGCTTGGTAATGTAAAGCGTTTTTTAAAGCTTCAGGACTATAAACCTCTTCTAATGTGGCAGATCCAAATGCTTCGTAAGTTTTAAATTTCTCTTTGACAAACGGCATTTGATTGGAAGAGCATTGCCTACCTCTAAGTGGGAAAAGTTCTCCACTATTGTAGTATCCTAAAACAATATCTAGACTTTTATTATTATCAAAATCTTTAGCAAAAATTTCAAAAGGCTCTTTTTTAGTAGCCTTATATTTATAGTTTAAACCTAAGTTGCCCATTATAAAATCTATTTTGCCATCTAAATCAAAATCGTCAGATGCTATAGAATACCACCAGCCAGTTTCCTCTTTAAGATTAGGTTGGATTTTAAAATTTCCGTTTTCATTTTTAAAAATTGTTGGAGCCATCCACTCACCCACAACTGTTAAATCTAGTTGAGAATCACCATCCACATCAGCCCAAACAGCATCGGTAACCATTCCTATATTAGATAATTTTTCTGCATTGCTTGACGTTACATCTGTAAATATATTTTTTCCATTTTTACTGTCATTTCTAAGCAGATGACTATCACCAGGAAATGGGTATTTTCCAGGGTGTTGCCTGCCACCAACAAAAATATCCGTATCCCCATCATTATCAAAATCGGCCACTTTAACGCAAGACCCACTTGATTGTAATTTAGGGAGTACATTATTGGTTCTTACGAAATTATCTTTTCCTACATTTTCGTACAATCTATCTTGTAAATCACTTGTGTTATGGTCATATTCATTGCCTCCACTTGAAACGTATAAATCTAGATCTCCATCACCATCAAAATCTAAAAAAGAGGCTCCAATATCTTCATACTTTTTATCTTCGTTAAAGGTTGAAATAGAAGATGAATTAAAACTCCCGTCATTTTGTTGAACATATAGTTTTCCGGGTGAATCTTTAGCACCACCAATAAAAAAGTCATCTAAATCATCACCATTTACATCTCCCACAGCTAATGCAGGGCCTAGTGTTGACATACGATGCGGTAATAATTCTTCTCTTTTAAAATCGTTAAAATCATTTTCAGTATGTTTAACTTTTAAACCTATACTTTCCGTTATATCAGAAAATAAAAATTTCTTTTCTTCTTTTGTTTCGCTAATTTTCTTTACCTCTTGATAATTAACTGTAATTAGTTGGTTAACATCTACATTATTTAATATTTGACTTTTCCCATCATTCCAGGTAATCTTTACTTTATCTATTTTAGTTGTTTTCCCTAAGCCGAAATTTAACTGATTTGTAACAGATGACTGGAACCCTCTGGTAACATAATTTACCTGTACTTGTAAATTATCATCTTTTGTTAGTTCAACCTTCGTACCTATACCTGACCTGTTATTCTCAGGCCCATTAAATTTAACTTTCAAGAAATTATTATTGTTAATTTCAGAGGCATTATTTTTATAGATAAAGGCAATATCATCCGAGTTATTTACTACAATATCAATATCTCCGTCATTATCAAAATCTGCATAAGCCGCTCCATTAGAGTTTGTTTCAGGTTGTTCTATGTTTAATTTTTTGAAGGTTAAATCTTTATTGTTGAGATAAAAATAATTTTTCTTTTTTCTAGTAGGCATTTTATCCAATAAATCATTAATAAAATCCTCTTTTTTCATTATTTCCCCTGCCTTTAATGCATTTTCTCTTTCCTTTCTATACCTTATAAAATCATTATTTCTAAAGTCGCGTTTAATACCGTTGGAAATGAATAAGTCTTTAAAGCCGTTATTATCAATATCAATAAAAAGTGGAGACCAACTCCAATCGGTACTTGTTAAACCTCCTAAATGTGCTACATCAGAAAATTTGGGAAGTCCATCTTTATTATCTACGCCATTATTTAGTTGCAACGTATTATACATGTATTGATGATGTAACCCGGCATCCACATGTCGATAAAAACGGGCAGGATCCATACCACTCATACTTGTTTTTATGCCGTAATTATCTTCTGCCATCATATCTACAACAATTATATCCATTAAACCGTCGTTGTTATAATCTGCTATATCATTACCCATGGAGAAATTTGAAATATGTCCAGTAGTTTGTTTTGCTACCTCTAAAAATGTTCCATTTTTTTGGTTTAGATAAAGATGGTCTTGACCCGAAAAATCATGGCTCACATAAATATCTGGCCATCCATCATTATTTAAATCGCCCATGGCAATTCCTAATCCATAACCTAACATATTATTTATAATGCCAGATTCATTTGTTACATCATTAAATTTTCCATTATCATTTCTATACAAACGTTCTCCTCTAAATTCAGATGTAGTTTTTTTAAATTCTTCTATTTGACTATCTGGATAAGTGTCTATACCATGGTTTATGAGGAACATATCTAAATCGCCGTCGCGGTCATAATCAAAAAAACTTGCTTGAGTTGAGAATGAAGAATCGTCCAATCCATAAGCCGCTGCCATTTCTTTAAAAACCGGAACTCCATCTTCTTTTACGCCCATATTTACCATTAAGGCGTTACGCCTTTTATTTTCATCCTGAAAACGTCCGGTTCGGCAAATATATATATCTAATAAGCCATCTTGGTTGATATCTACAGTAGTTACCCCTGCATCGAAACCAAAGCCACTATCTGCATTGGAAATGCCGGTTACATCTTTAAATGTAAGGTCTTTGTTATTTAGATAAAGCTTATTCTTTTCTAATGTTGACACAAAATAGATATCATCCCAACCATCGTTATTAAAATCACCAACGGCGACCCCACTTCCGTTATAAAAATATTCATAGAAAATACCGTTCATATATTCAGATTCCTTAAGATTATTGATGAAATCTATTTTGGTTCTTGAAGATGGCAAAACCTCTAAAAGAGGTTTGTCAGATACTGTTTCCATGTTACCATTTTCTTGTTTATTTTTACAATCGATAAAAATTATTATCAATAAAATATAAGCGAAAAAATTCT
Organism: Aureibaculum koreense; assembly: GCF_034296135.1. Taxonomy (NCBI): domain Bacteria; kingdom Pseudomonadati; phylum Bacteroidota; class Flavobacteriia; order Flavobacteriales; family Flavobacteriaceae; genus Aureibaculum; species Aureibaculum koreense. Next base: position 5,061 of record NZ_JAXKVV010000038.1, on the reverse strand, counting down.
TCATACTAAGGGTAAATATTATATTAATTTTTAAAATTAGATAATAGATTATAAATTAACAATATAAACTTGATTTTTATTTAAGTTAAGGGTTCAACTTCTATATTAATTTTTTCATTTTGAAGAAAAAACCCATTTGATAGAATTCAAATGGGTTTTTAAAATAACTAACTCAAATAATTGTTTTTATTAGTAACCAGGATTTTGCTGTAATACATCAGAACCCAATTTGTCAATTTCACTTTGAGGAATTGGAGCCAAGTAATTTTTCTGATCGAAAGTTCTGGTTTCTACTTCTATTCTTCCATAAGGTTTACCCTGAGCATCAGCTCCGGTTAATTCACCATTAGGACCAATTCTCATACCATGTATAGGTCTATTCAATAAATCTCCTAATCCCCATCTTCTCAAATCAAAAAACCTATGTTCTTCAAATGCGAGTTCAATGCGGCGTTCGTTTCTGATCCTGTCTCTCATCTGATCTTTTGAAAGCCCATCTGGTAATGGTGGCATATTTACACTTGCTCTTGCTCTTACCTGGTTAACAGCATCATATACGCTATCATCCGGCCCTGACGCTTCGTTTTGAGCTTCTGCGTAATTTAGTAAGACTTCTGCATAACGAATGTGAATCCAATTATTGCTTCCACCCAAATTTGCCCAGTCTGTGAAAGATTCATCTAAGAACTTTTTCATATAATAACCCGTTTTAGTAGCATCTCCATTTTTTTCCATACCATCTAAACCTCCAATTCTAGTTTCAACGGCTCTTCCCCTCCACATACTACCATCATAAAAAACAGTTGCCGACAACCTTGGGTCTCTGTTTGCGTATGGAGTTGCTGGATTATAAAGTGGCGAATCGTCAATTGATTTACCATCGATCATTTCATAGGCATCGACCAATTCTTGAGTTGGACCTGTGCCTCCCCAGCCTCCACTATATCCTACAGGGTGATTAAATAAGTGACCCCAATGCTGTAACTCAGGTTCTTGAAACTGTTTGTCGAAAACAACTTCTTCGTTATTATCATTCGCTGCATGAAACAAACTATGGTAATCAGAAAATAGAGAATATACTCCCGAATCTATAACCAACTTGCTTGCAGAAGCAGACTCGGCCCATTTTTCAGCATATAACAACGTACGCCCTTTAAGTGCATTCGCAGCACCTTTATTAGCCTTACCTAAAAGACTACTACCATGAGTTGTAGGAAGCAAACTAGCGGCAGCATCTAAATCATTAATAATAAAAGCAATCACTTCTTCTTTGGTGTTTCTTGGGATGCTAAAATCATCATCTAAAGAGAGTGCTCTATCTAAAATTGGCACCCCACCATAATGTCTCATTAAATCAAAATAATAAAAAGCCCTAAGAAAATGAACCTCTCCAACCATTCTATCCTTTACATCAGCATCAATATCTTCAACAGCATCGATATTATCAAAAAACAAGTTAGCTTGTCTTATCATTTGATAACTGCTAAACCAAGTTCCTCCCATAGGGTAATTGCTAGGACCATAATCACCTCGATTAAAAGACTGACCACTTGGCCAACCGTAACTGTTCTCACCATCATCAGTGGCTGCACCTAGCATATACCAACCTCTACTAAAACCATCAGGCATAGATTGATACATTTCGTTAATAACAAGCTCTATTAATTTTGGGTCTTTCCATACATCTCCAGAATTAAGCTTGTCTTGAGGTGTAAGTTCTAAAAAATCTTGCTGGCAACTTCCAAGAAAAGCTACAATGACAAGAAGTAATATCGATATTTTTTTCATTTTTTTTAATTTAAAATTAACAATTTAGAAACTAAGACTTAGCCCAAAAGTAAATGAGCGAGTCTGTGGATAAAATGCACCTCTTCCACTTGGTGCTTCAGGATCAAAATTTTCAATGTCTGATATTGTAAAGATATTTAAACCTGATAAATAGAGTCTTAAACTCTCTACTTTTATACTAGATAAAAATTCAGTTGGAAAATTATAGCCTACCTCAACATTTTTTAACCTAATATAATTTGCATTTTGCAACCAAAATGATGAAACTACTCTATTATTGGTATCTTCTGTTAAAGTCCTTGGATATTTGGCATCCGGATTATCTGGTGTCCATCTATCTAAATGTTGTTCTAAAACTTTACCCCCATTAAAGAACGGAAATGCAGCTTCTTCAGACAAATATACGTTAAAATCTCTTGCTCCCTGAAATTGTACACTAAAGTCAAATCCTTTATAGCCACCTCCAAAGGCTAGACCATATATAGTGTTAGGATCGCTTACAACTCCCATAAAAGCCCTATCATCATTATTAATTACACCATCTGGCACACCATCAGGACCACTTATATCTTTATATTTTATATCTCCTGGTGCAATTGAACCATAACCAGATTGATCAGCATGACTATCTATATCTGCTTGCGACTGAAACAGTCCATCTGCAATTAAACCAAATCTGGAACCAATTGAGCGTCCGGTTATTTTTAAGTTGTCATCTATATTTTCTGACTCCCCAACTTCTACAATTTCATTTTTAGAATTGGTATAATTTGCTTTGGCCCAATAATCGAATTCGCCAATACGATTTCTGTAAGATAATGAAAATTCAAAACCTTTGTTATCTACAATACCAAAATTCTCTCTTGGTAATGATGCACCTACAAACCCTGGAACTATTCTGGTTGGGGCTTCTAAAATGTCTTTGGTTGTTTTAGTAAAATAATCGAATTCAAGACCCAATTTTCTATCCATAATCTCAAGATCGAAACCAATGTTTCTAATAGTAGCTTTTTCCCAAGTTACGTCCTTATTTGGTATTACTCCCGGACGAATAGTCTGTACGGCGTTACCTCCTACAAAATACGTTCCCGAGAAGTTGAATGCATCTAAGTATTGAAACTGAGATATACGGTCGTTACCTAAAAGCCCCCAAGATCCTCTTATTTTTAATTCATTAATAAAATCTACGTCTGCCATAAATTTTTCTTGAGATATCCTCCAGCCTGCTGAAAATGAAGGGAAAAAGCCCCACCTATTCTCTTTTGCAAAATTTTCAGACGCATCATATCTAAAACTAGCTTCAAATAAATATTTAGCATCGTAAGCATAAGTTGCTCTCGCTAAATATCCTAATCTAGCTGTATTAAAAGCAGAACCACCATTTTGAGCTGTTTCCGAATCACCAAAATCTAGTTGCGGCAGGCCGTCTGACACCAAATTTAGTCGGCTTGCGTTAAAGGAATTAGATTTATTAATTGCTTTTTCAACACCCAATAAACCCGTGATTTGATGAAGTTCATTAAATGTTTTGTCATAATTTAAAGTTGCATTATAGGTTATGGTCGGATCTATTACCCCTGAACCGCTGTCAGGTGCTCCTTGAAAATAACTTTGGCTAATTCTAGATTGTCCTAGTGTCGTTGGCGTATACTCATCAGTATTTTCGTCATAATTATATAAAGTATACTTTTTTTGTACGGACTTGGCAGTAAAGTATATTCTATCAAGAGCCATGTACCCTTTTAATGTAAGCCCTTCAATTTTTGGGATTTTAAATTCAAAACCTACATTAGCTAAAAATATATTACTTGTTGATTGACTAACACCCCCTTTTCTTTCTGCTTCAATAGGGTTACCACCTAACGAACCAGTACCAGGCAAACCATTTGGATAGTATGAAACCCCTGTTGGTGCAATTCTAGATAGCCCGCTAAAAAAAGTTCCAACACCGGTTGCTGATGATTCTCTATTTTCTTGACGCCCAGCTAAATCTAAAGAAACTTTAAGAGCATCCGTTACTTTAAAATCGAGATTAGATCTAAAATTGTAACGTTTGTAATTTATATTATCCGTTAAACCATTTTCAGATAAATAACCACCGGAAACAAAATAATTCACCCTATCAGCTCCCCCAGAAATTGTAATGTTATGCTGTTGTTGAAGTGCAGATGATTTTAAACCTTCACCATACCAATCAGTATCAGGGTGCGTTATTGGATTTGATCCTGTTCTATATTTTTCCAAATCGTCTGGCGTATATAATTCCGCTTTTCCTTCATTTCTTTTCGCTTCATTAAATAAAAGAGCATAATCATAACTGCCCAAATACTTTGGTATTTGTGTAGGCTTCGAAGTTGTTATTTCTGTTGTATAGTTGATGACTGGTTTTCCTTTCTTACCTCTTTTAGTTGTAATTAAAATTACACCATTAGCACCTCGGACACCATAAACAGCAGCAGCTGAAGCATCCTTTAATATGGTTACCGTTTCAATGGTATTGGGATCCAATTGAGAAAAGGCTCTTTGCACACCATCAACAATTATTAATGGTGAGGAGTTTCCTGTAGTACTAATACCTCTAATTAATAGGTTAGAACCGTTTGAACCTGGTTGGCCACTTCGTTGTGTGGCAATTAGCCCCGGAAGTCTACCTACCAGTGCATTGCTAATATTAGCAACTGAACTTTGGTTTAGTTCCTCACTTTCTACAGAGGTAACCGAACTGGTTACATTGGTTTTCTTTTGGGTACCATACCCCACAACAACAACTTCACCAAGTTGAGCAGCATCTTCTTCCATAGCTATTGTAAAAGATGTTTGATTGTTCACAGGTACTTCTAGTGTTTTTAAACCAAGGAAACTGAATATTAAAACTCCATCTGGCTCTACATTTGACAAAGAAAATTTACCATCAAAATCAGTTACAGTACCATTTTGAGTACCTTTAATAAGAACACTAACACCAGGTAGCGGCGAACCAGATTCTGTATCGGTTACAGTTCCTGTTACAGTTCTTTGTTGTGCATGTATAAAACTTATACTTAGCACAAAAATTAATAAACATGTGATTGATTTTCTCATAAATTTGATTTAAGTTAATTATGTTCTAAAAAGTTAGTTAATATGTATTTTCATCCAGTTGTACGGTTGTCTTTTAATCCACATGCCCCTTGTGAAATCAGGGAAATCTTGTGGTTCACCGTTGTTTTCAATTGACAATTCTGACAAAGGCGTAATGGCACTCCATGCCGCGGCGTCATAAGCGTCCATAGG